>JACCVJ010000636.1 GCA_013698215.1 Tatlockia sp.
GTCAAAGGTTGCGTCTGGCAAATAAAGGTTACATTGATGACCAAGGTAGACGCGGCGACCAATTGGTAGAAATTCAGATTGTCATTCCTACAACTATTAGTCCTCAAGAAAAGGAATTGTACGAGAAGTTACGACAAATAGAAACTTGCAATCCTCGTGCCGATTTGCTTGTGTAGGGAATAAAACTAAAATGTAAATTCTGCTATACATCTCCGTAGCGAATAGCATGGAACATTAGATACTGTCGCAATTATCGTTACTTTTATAGCCTTAGCCAATTTCTAATAGTTTGATAATTCTTTGGGCGGTGGCAGGAGCTAACAAAACACCATTACGATAATGCCCAGTAGCAAGGAGAACATTACTAAAGCCCCCTAGCGGCTCAATTATCGGTGCAGGACGCGCTTCGGGTCTTGGACGTAACCCCGACCATGTTTTGATCGTGGTAGCTGTCGCTAAGGTCGGACAAAAGGCGATCGCACTTTGTCTAACTTCCTCTAGTTTTTCGGCTTCAGGCACAACAATTCCTGATTCTAAGGGAAATTCTACTGTTGCGCCAATCCAGTATTCTGTTACAAGCCTGGTAGTTAAACATGGCACTATATGCACGTCGTTACCAGTAATTACGGGTTGAAAATCTGGATTTCCTAAACAGTTGGGTAAGCGGACGTGGATTGCTTGACCTAATACAGGTCTAAGATCGAGTAGAGGTGGAATTTGTAAGTTAGGTAGAGATTGCAACGAACCTAACCCAGCAGCTACTACTAACCAATCTACTGATTTACCCTGTACTGATTTAACTGCATGGTGAACCTTGGTAGTAGTTAAATCGTATTGCAGAGCAGGAACATCAAAATCAAAAGTAACGCCCCGACTTTTTGCCGCTTCTACTAAGGCTAAAGTTAGAGCTACAGGATCTACTTGTATATCTTGGGGAGAATAAATTGCTGTGGGGGTATTTTGACAATTTATTTGGGGGCAATTTGTTTGGAGTCTAGCACTATCCCAAATTTCTAATTGCCATCCTTGCTCGGAGCGGGTTGCGGCTAGTTTTTGCCATTTTGCTAAATCTTCTCCCACTGAGCAAAGTTTCACAATTCCTTGTTGATTGTGAGGAATTGTTCGCCCGGTGAGCGCCTCTAGTTCGGGAATTAAGGTTGTATAGCGCTCAATGCTGTGCGATCGCATTTGCCATGCCCTGCCTTTAGTTTTGTGGCTAATCACACCCATTAATACACCTAAAGCGGCGGCGGTAGAGCCTTGGGCGGGTGGTTGTTTATCTAAAACGGTAACATTGAGTCCGGGAATTAAACTAAGCTCGTAGGCGATCATTGCCCCTACTACACCGCAACCGATAACTACTATGTGACTCATAATTATTGAAAAAATAAAGACGTTTCTCTACAGGAAAAAATAAAGACGTTTCAGTGAAACGTCTCTACAACAGGGGTGAAACTTCTTTACTCTACGGGGGAAGGTATAGCTTGCTTTGGAATTAAATCTACAAATTGATTGATATCTGCAAAGGCAGTTTGGTAATTGCGTACTGCTCCAATGGTGCTATTTTCTTCAATAGATTGTTCGACTTTTACTAAGTCATCAAACAATTCTCTCGTGATTTCCCGCGCTTTTGTTTGGTCTTTTGGCAGCAAGTTGCGAGTGATGTAAGTCATTTTTAACCGCAATTCACCCAAGGGGCCGTGAATAAAATTCCTGACTCCAATCCAATCTCGCCGTTGAATGAGGACGGGAATTTCACTCATGCGATCGCGCAAAGCTAATAGAGTAGGGGCATATTCTTTAATTTGCTCGATTTGAGCCGGAGTATAAGTTGGCGGTACTTTAGCCACCGTAGGACTACCACAACTAATTAAAAATACTGCCACCGTAGCCAGAATTAAGGACAGAATCGACCGAGAACGCACCATAACCTAAATTTTTATCTGTTAGCGAACAGTGTCATTTTAGATCGCTAAGGAGCTTAATCGCCAAACAAAGGTAGTGTTGCAAATCTAGAGAAAATCCCTGGAGAAATTGACCAATTAAAGTTAGCATTAATCGCCGCCCAATTTCTCTAAAGTTTGATAAGCTGAAACACAATAGCCGTAATCTTTCTGGCGATGTATATCCCCACTACACCCTAGCCCCAGGAGTGTTTTTCTTGTGAATGCAGCAGAGGCGGCAACAAACCTAGAACTTACAAGTAAAATTGCCACCGTTGTCAATTTGTTTAAAAGTGAATTTCCCGAAATCAAGTCGGATCTCAAACCTTGGCACAACGATCCAGAAACTAGAGAATTAATCGATCCAGATTCGATTGATATTGGCTTGCACTTCCCTGGTAGAAGTAAGTTGTTTCAAAGTCGTAGCATTTTAATTCAAATTCGTTTTTATGAAGATCCAATAAATAATCAAGTTTCTTGCATTGGCGTAGAAGCGGCGGGTTTCGATCATCGGGGCAAACAATGGCGGCTTTCTACGGTGGAAGACTGGCGCTGTGAAGGCGAAACGCAGCCTAAACCCGAAGCCAGCGCCCAATTAAAACAATTTTGTCGGCAGATTATTGAAGTATTTAATAATTAAAGTTTTTTACTAGGGCTACAGCCGCAATCAACGCTATAAGCTGAATTGTAGGTAGTGTCACGTTTACCAAACCAACTGTAACGATTGTCGCGGATTTGTTCGTAAATGCGATCGCCTGCCCACTTTAATCCTGGGAAAAGTCGGTAAGCGGTGACAAATACTCCCCCCAATGGCAATAATTCCCCAATCTTTTCGGCGGCGGCGCTACCTTGCCAACGTTTTTCGGGGGCGCTGGCATCAATGACAATCATCCCTAATTCGCAATTGTTAGGTGTAATATCCCAACGCTTGAGTGTGTCTTCTGCTTGCATTGGTGCGTACTGAAATAATTTACCCCGATCTATCGTTTCGAGAATTTGGACTAAATTTGTACAGAGGTTGCAGTTGCCGTCGTAGATGACGTAATAAGTCATGTAAATATGTGTTTTAAGTACATTTCCTATTTTAGAATCTTCCGATTGTTTTGATTGCTAGGCGAAGTAGAGCTATAATGCCAAGCTAAAGAATGTACAGGCAAACATCATGGCAGACTGGCACGAAATTACAGGGGGCGTAACTGCACCTAAAGGCTATCGGGCAGCAGGAATAAAAGCAGGCTTGAAACCTTCGGGTTTGCCAGATTTGGCGCTGATCTTATCTGATGTGGATGCGATCGCAGCAGGTGTATTTACTACTTCTCAAGTCCGTGCTGCCTGTGTAGACTACTGCCGTCAGCAATTGCAAGCTAAACCTAGCGCTCGTGCCATTCTCTGTAATGCTGGACAAGCAAATGCTGCTACGGGTTCTCAAGGTTGGCTGAATGCTCTTGAAAGTGCCATGCTGTTAGGTCAGGCTTTTGGCATCCCGTCAGAATCAGTTTTACTCGCCTCTACTGGGGTAATTGGGCAACAAATCAAAATGGAGGCAATGCGATCGGGTATTCCTCAATTAGTGGCGGCGGCTTCGGATACTGGTAGCGATGCGGCGGCTAGTGCGATCGTTACTACAGATTTAGTGACAAAATCTATTGCTTTAGAAACTACGTTTAGCGATCGCCCGGTACGCATTGGTGGCATCTGTAAGGGTTCGGGAATGATTCACCCCAATATGGCTACACTCCTTGCTTTTGTGACTTGCGATGCGGTGGTTTCTCCGGCTTTATGGCAACAAATGTTGAGCCGTGCGGCGGATAAAAGTTTTAATCAAATTACGGTTGATGGCGATACGAGTACCAATGATTCCCTCATTGCTCTTGCTAATGGACAATCTCGCACTCCGGCAATTACAGAAATGAATGCAGAGGCGGAAAAGTTGGAGGCAATGTTGACAGCGGTATGTCAGCATTTAGCAAAAGCGATCGCTCGTGACGGTGAAGGTGCTACTTGTTTAATTGAGGTGCAAGTTTCTGGCGCAACCGATGAAAAAGCCGCTAGGCAAGTTGCTAAAACTATTGTCGGCTCTGCTTTGTTCAAATCTGCCGTTTTTGGACGCGATCCCAATTGGGGCAGGATTGCGGCGGCGGCAGGGCGCGCTGGTGTCCCTTTCGAACAGGAGAACTTACGGATTATGTTAGGGGATTTTTTACTAATGGAAAATGGTCAACCTCTAGCTTTTGATCGCGTAGCAGCGAGTAACTATATGAAACAAAAAGCAAGTAGTGTTGTTCCCCAGGGAAAAGTTAGTGTTAATAGTAGCAACGATTTATTAGATGAAAACGGCGAACCTTTTGAGCGTAAAGCCGCTCGTTACCTAAAAGATGACACAATTTTAATCTCTGTCAGCATTGGCAATGGTTCGGGAACGGGTACGGCTTGGGGTTGCGATCTCAGCTA
>JACCVJ010000009.1 GCA_013698215.1 Tatlockia sp.
CATTAATTCCTAAAATTAGGGCAGTAATATCGCTAAAACCGATAATAATTTTAGGGTTTTGGCGGATAACTTCATAATCTAAATAAGGCAGAATACGGCTGCATCCCCAACCACCACGAATAGGCAATAAAGCGGATACTTGCGGATCGCTGAAAAATTGATTGATGTCGGCGGCGCGATCTTTATCTGTTCCTGCTAAATAACCATAGCGATCGCGCACATGAACCCCAAGCTTAGGCATAAGTCCCAGACCCCGCACGGCATCTAAAACTATGTTTAGTTCTTCTTTAATAAAAGTGGCGCTGGCTGGGCTAATAATGCCTACTACCGCGCCAGGTTTTAAACGAGCGGGTTTTAGTAGCGGGTGATTCTGTTTGGTGCGATCGCTCTTAGCGCTACGCTTTGCGTAATCGCTTGCTTTAGCTATTTTGAAAGGCAATGCTAAAGCTGAAGCAGTAACTGCAAGCTGGAAAAGTTGACGACGACTTAGCATTTAATTTCAGGCAAACTTTTATCTTTGTACCTTGAAAAGGTTGCTTTCTGACATTACTTGCATTCAAAAGCTGCAATCTCAGGCTGATGAGATTCAACCAGTCGATTAAGGGCAACTATTGCTGTGGGTTGGGAACGAACATGAGCATCAATAAATAAAGCGATCGCATCTACCATCAAATTTCGCAGTGGTTCCTCAAGTTGGGTTACCGGAAAATCTAGCGCTGTTGTCCCTGTAGTCTTATCTTGAGGATGGGTAATCGTGAAGTGGTTAGCACCTTCTAATAAAAGCAAGTAACTATCATTTCTACCACCAGAAATCCCTTCTGCGAAGGTACGTTTAATTGGCGTAGTAGCTTGCTCCCAAGTTACTCCATAAAGAGCGCCATTTCTGGCAATTACTCCATCACGAGTTCCGCCTATCAGCATTAGTGGTAAAGCATCCGGTAAAGGTAAAATTGTGCCGGAGGCATAGCCTAGCTGCATAACTGCGGCGGAATGCGCGCCATAGGAGAAAGCCGCTACAACTTGGGGGAAAAACTGGGGATTAGCGTTTTCGATGGCAACTCTACCCCCAGCCGAATGCCCTCCTAAAATAATATGTTGCAAGTCAAGCAATCCTGCTAACACGCCCACAGCTTGCAAATTTTCTAGCGCTGCTAACAGTGTTGGTAAAGCTGAGGCTGTCGGACTCGTACCGTAAGTATTAGGAGCTAAGTTTTTCATATCCACACCAGGAGTAATCCCTACTATTCCGGGGAGGTTTTGAGCAATCCAGCAAAATGTCACTACGACAAGTCCGCGTTCAGCCAATTTTACCGCCAGCCATTGATAAGATTCCATGCTGCAATTAATCCCGTTGAAAAAAATTACAACTTTGAAAGGAGATTTTTGAGCATCAGCAGGCAAAAAACCTCTATTCTGTTCTGGACTATTACCTGATATCTGGGCGGGATAGAAAACTTTTAGGTGGATTGTGTCGTAAGGGGAAATCGTACCTTTGACTTTTGCAGCATGGAAAATTGCTCTAACGCTCATGCCATTCTCCCTCAACATTAATTGCGACTATATCTTTAATCTGAATTTACTGTACTGCGACTATATCTTTAATCTGAATTTACTGTACTTTTATACCCAAATGTAAACTGTCTGTACTGTTGGGATTGGCTGACAATCTCGAATTTTTTACAGCGTCGATAATATCACCACACGATCGCGCCCTATTTTCAATCTAGTTGTTCAAGTCACCGTAGCATCCAAAGGTTCGCAAAAGTTATTTACGCCTTGTTGCATTGCGTACATTAAAACGGGAGTCACGAGCAATGCTGGACAAAGCTTTGTGGCTGCCAAATGTCCGGCGATGGGTGCAAAATCTTCAGTTATTAAACTTGGTCTAAATTCTTCTTTGCAAATAACCGCACGGCATTTTTTGGCGAGACTATCCAACCACTCGGAATTTGCTATTTCTGGTTGCTGTCCGGCGCGAATAGCGAGTACCATTGCTGCATCTTCCAAGTTGCCTTCGCAATCTTCTATTACTTGCAGTGCATTTATAGCGTCAGGATAATCTACTAACTGAGTACGGAATCTAGCAACTTCTTCAGGTGTAACTTGAGTCATGGAGTAATTGCCACTATTTTAGCTAAACAACTATTGGGGTTTTCTAATTTTGACGGACGCAAGCAGTTATTGCCAAATAAAAAAGCAGTGAACTTACGTCACTGCTTTTTGATAGAATGAGAGCAAACTATAGTCCTACTAATTCGCGGGATTCAAAATCTGTTAATTGTTGAGCGATCGCGCGTCTTGTTTCTAACTTGGCGACACTAAATTGGTTACGCAGATATTCTAAATGAGCTAAAGCATTGGCTTTCTCGGCGCTCAGTCGCATTAAGGTATTTGTGGCAGTTTGATATTCTCTGTCTGTAAGCAGCACTTCAAACCTCCGCGCCTTGCGTTGCAGGTCATTTTTCAAATCTATGTCAAAAGCCGAACGACTATCAGCATTACCTTCTACTCGATCTAGTAGTTGCTGTACTGCCATAGTTTCCGAATCTAATTCATTTACCCGTTGCGCTGCTTGAGCGATCGCTCCTGGGTAATGATTCAGTTCCATTGTCATCATCTTCTTTTCCTAGCACTAAAATGGGATTTTTAGACTTAAGCCACCAATTCTTGGAATTGGGGCATCGTTGTTAAAGGTAGTTGCTCAGTTTGTGGCATTCCTACTTGTTCTAATACTTTGATTTCAATATTGACGGAAATTAAGTAGCTACCGGGTTCTGCGCCAATAGCTTCGGCGATTAATTTTGCAAGTTCTGGGCGCTTGGCGGTGATTGGATCTCTTAAACTACAACGATCCCAATCATGTTTAGCGGTTGGATTTAAGTTGAGAATATAGTGCTTAGTCATATTGGTTAAAGCCTGAAATAACAACCCTATAGAGCTATTGGCTGAATAACTCTACTCTTTTATTATAGTACGTATGTACTAAAAATGTGGAGAAAATTGCGATCGCATTTATATTTATTGAGTACCTTGACGATCAAGTTCAGATTTAGGCGGCGGGACGACTTCATTGGCCCATACAGCCTGTTGAGGTAAAGGGATAACAATACCAGCTTTATCAAAGGCAACTTTGACCCGGCGGCGATACTCTCTGGCAACTTCCCATTGCTTGAGAGGTTGGGTTTTAATCCAGACACGAATCATTAAACCGTGATCGCCAAAATTTTCAACTCCCAGCACTTGCGGCGTTTCGATAATTTGCTCAAGCCATTTGGGATCTTCATCCATTTGAATGCCAATAGAGTCAATTAGTTGCAAAGCCTGATCAATATCAGTGTGATAAGCAACAGGAATGCTAAGATCGGCTCTCTACCAGCGACTCGAAAGATTAGCCACAATTTTGATTTCACTATTGGGAATTGTAATCAAGCGCCCTTCGGAGTCTCTTAGTTGCGTAATGCGGAGATTAAGATTTTCTACTAATCCTCCAAAATTTCCCACATTAATCACATCTCCCAAAGCATACTGATCTTCCAAAATAATAAAAAACCCATTGATAGCATCTTTGATAATGTTTTGAGAAGC
>JACCVJ010000044.1 GCA_013698215.1 Tatlockia sp.
CAAATCTGCGAGAAAAACACTACAGACATTTCTAAGCTAATTCGTACTGTAGACAGAATTGCTCAAATTCAACTGGCGCAGTCGAGAGATATCGCGCACTTAACAGATTACATTGCTAGAGAAAGTAATGAAAGTTAAGTTCGCATTGATTGCAGCATCACTTCTGCTTGTTTCTGGTTGCCGAGATGCGTCTTCGCCTCTTAAAACATTGTTAGGTCATTGGTTTATTTTGTAAGTTTAATAGTTTGAATAAATGCAGGAAACAAGAGCGGTTAGCCTCCTTAGTACAATAGAGCAAGAAACCAAAATTGTTGTGTCAGTGCCAATTTAAGAGCAGGGATGAGTATTACGAGAAGATGCTCAGTTATAAGTTAGCTAGTAGATGCAAATATTGGCGTTGCATAATAGTGATATGAACTGAGAGCAGTTTTGATGCAATGTCCTGAATGTAGAGCTAAACACATCCGTAAAAACGGATAAAAACAGAGGGAAACAAAATCGTTTCTATATCTTGATTCAGCAACGCCACAAAAACCTTTATTAGTTATGTTGGTTAGGTGAAGTATGTAACCCTGACTGCTGCCCATCTAAAATAATTAAAGGCTTATTAAATCCAACTACATTTTTCAAGTTGGTATTTTTTAAGTTAGCACCACTTAGCTTTGCTCCATTTAAAGTAGCTCCCTGTAGATTGGCTGAACCCAGATCTGTATTTGTCAGGTATGCCTGAGCCAGATTAGTTTTTGTCATGTCTGCCTGAGTCAAATTTGCCTCAGTAAGGTCTGCTCCTTGAAGATTAGATCCTTGAAGATTAACGTTGCTCAGATTTGCTCCTGTCAAGCTTGACCTCTTTAGGTTAGAACCCTTCAAATTGGCATTGCTGAGATTTGCCCCGTTCAACAATGCTGCACTAAGGTCTGATTGAATCAAATTAGTACCACTCAGATTTGCCTTACTCAATTCTGCTGAGTGTAAATATGCTTTCTGCATATTAGCATTGCTCAGTTCTGTATTTGGCAAGGTTGCTGTGAATAAGTTAGCACCGCTCAAATTAGCACCGCTTAAATTAACTCCATCGAGTTTTGCTAAAACTAGGCGAGCTTTGTTTAAATTTGCACTGTTAAGATTTGCCCTAATTAGAGATGCTGCTTCCAGATTGGCGTATTGCAAGTTAGCATTGCTGAGATTTGCTCCCTTTAGGCTTACTCCCAGCAGACTGGCTCCTTGCAAGTTAGCATTCCTTAGGTCTGCATTGCTTAGTTTTACTCCAGCCAAATCCGCTTTACTCAAGTTTGCTTTAATTAAAATTGCCTGATTTAAATCTGTTGCGTGTAGGTATGCTCCACTTAAATTTGCCTCACTCAAGTCCGCCCCACGTAGATAGGCTGTAATCAAATTTGCCTTGCTCAAATCTGCCTGACGGAGGTTTGCTCTAGTATTGGGGCTGTCCCCACTCCAATTTAATTGCGCACCTGTAAGTTTTGCTCCCTGCAAATTGGTTTTACTTAGGTTTGCTTGCCTTAAATCTGCCTGAGTTAGATTTACCTCGCTTAAATTTGCTCCACTCAGGTTTGCTGCTCGTAAATCTGCTCCTTGAAGATTAGCTTTCTTGAGGTTGGCACTACTTAGGTTAGCCCCAGCTAAGTTACATCCTTGACATTGTTTAGTTTCTTGTAGGCGTTTGACATCCACAGGGTTTGGAGAATAGCTGCTTATTTGTTGCTGTTTGACTTGTGTAACCTTTAAAGACTGTTTGTTCTCAGATGAACAGGCTGAAGTCATTACGCTGATTAGCGTTACAGTAGCAAAAGCTCTCATTTTCATAGTTTTTATTCTTTTTCACAAAAGTTGAATTTAATTCTCCACAGAATCACAGCAAAAAAGTATGTTTTCTTGGTGTTGCTGTACATTAGGAATTTGCCTGTCGTGATTCTTGCTTCGTCCCCTAAGTCCCTCAGTATTAGGAATTTAAGATTCATTCTTTCAAAGTTGGAGGGCTAGGGGAGCAAAATCATCCCTGAATTCAGCAATGCCCCAATATTTTATGGCGATTAATCAATTTTCACACTTTTGCTTGCAAAGATTTCAACAATTCTGTATTCACTCCCGACTCGCGGGTAAGGGCAATTTTACCAGTCCGGGCAATTTCTTGTAACCCAAACTTTTCTAATACTTGCACGATCGCTACCATTTTACCCGGATCGCCTACAACTTCTAATGTCAGCGAGTCTTCGGCTACATCTACTACTCGCGCCCGAAATATTTGCGCTAATCCGACAATTTCCGAACGGTTGGCGCTACTTGCGTTTACCTTCAACAGCATCAATTCTCGCTCTACACACGGAATCTCGGTAATATCTTGAACTTTTAGCACGTTTACAAGCTTATATAGTTGCTTTGTCAACTGCTCAATAACCTGCTCGTCACCCGGTACAACCATAGTAATGCGAGACATTCCCCCTTGCTCGGCGGCTCCTACAGCGAGGCTTTCAATATTGAAGCCGCGACGAGCAAATAAACCAGCAATGCGGGAAAGAACCCCGGATTCATCTTCTACTAAAACTGAAAGTGTATGTTTCACGGCTATTAAGGCTTGATGGATGGGCGATCGCGTACCGCTAACTTCAGTTCAAGCAGCACCGTTTTAGCACTTTATTCTAGCTCGATTGGGTCACAAAGGGCAGAAAAAATAAAGATTATCTCTTAATAGATAGATGTAGCAACAGCATAAATTATGCTTATTTAAAGTTGTGTATATAAAAGAGAAAAATCAATATGAGTTGGTTAAAACGTTTGTTTGGCATGGAAAAACCATCTGCGGCTCCCTCCTACGCCCCACAATCCCAAGCACCATCTGCTCAAGCGCCTACAGAGTCGGTTCCCCCCGAACGGATGGGACTTAGTGGAGAATACGACCAAAGCGGACTAGCTAAAAGAGTAGCTTTAGAGTTTGATGAGGAGCCAGATTTAGACGATATTGATACTATTTATGTAGCTCAAACTGGCAGCGTTGTTGTTTTGAAAGGCAAAGCGCCTAGTCAACAACTTCTTAATAAAATGGTTTCTGTGGCTCAAAGAGTTAATGGTGCAACAGAAGTAAATAGCGAACAAGTAGAGATTGCTTAAACTATAGGTAGCGGTCAACTAACCGCTACCAAACAACTACTCAGGCAAGGCTTAACGCTGGTACAGAACGTTGTGACGCTTTGCGCCATGCTTGGGGTGGTGCGCCGTGGTGTTGGCGAAATTGGCGGGAAAAATGGCAAGTGTTTTGATAACCCAAAGCGTTAGCAATTTGTTCTACCGATTGGTCGGTACTTTGCAGTAAAGAACGCGCTGCTACCATGCGGCGCTCGACAATCCATCGATTTACGGTATATCCTGTCTGGCTACCTACTCGGTTGGTTAAGTACGCTGGTGAATAACCAACGAATTGAGCCACATCGCATAAAGTAATTGGTTGATGATAGTTGGCTTCGATAAACTTAAAGACTTCTTGCAGTTCCGGCGCAATAGGAAAAATTGACTGATTGACGATCGCTTCTTTTACCTTTTCCCCTACTGGTGCAGACTTAGTTGCATACCACGAATGCAGACTTGCTCGTTTTTCTAATCGAGTGGCGATCGCTTTTAATAGTTCTTCTACCGTAGTTGGCTTAGTTAAATAATCATCCGCACCTAATTCCATCCCCCTACGCCAGTCAGCTTTACTTGCACTTGCAGTCAAAAAAATAAACGCAGTAATGGCTGTAAGCGGATTTTGACGCAGAGATTTTAGCACTCCATAACCATCAAGCTTAGGCATAGTCACATCGCAAATTACTAAGTCGGGGGAGTGGTTTTGAATTTTTGTCACCCCCTCTACGCCGTCTTCTGCTCCGATTGTGCAGTAACCTTCGGCGTTTAAGCAGTCCATAAAGATGTTGCGGGTACGCGCATCGTCTTCAATTAATAAAATTTTTGCAGCCGTTTGTTGAGTCATGTTTAATTACTCCAATTATTTAATGTCTTTTTTTCTGAGGGTAATACAAAAGTAAAAATGCTACCTTTACCTACTTCGCTAACTACAGAGATGCTTCCGCCATGCACTTCTACAAGCATTTTCACCATTGATAGTCCTAGCCCGTTACCAGGTAAATCGCCGACATTGCTACAGCGATGAAATGGCTCAAATAGTTGGGCGCGATCGCATTCTGGGATGCCAATTCCGCGATCGCTAATTTGAAACCTTATCTCTGCATCCTGACAAGCAATCTCAAAAGTGACGGTGCTATTTGCTGGTGAATACTTAATCGCGTTTGAGAGTAAGTTCTTTAAAATTGGTTCCAATAATTGTTTGTCTAGGTAGACTTGGCGATCGCATTTATTTACAAAAACAATCTGCGTTTGGTTGCTATAAGCTAACTGCATCTGTACAACTATATCGCGGCAAAATTGGTCTAAATAGAACTCACTAGGCTCACATATTAATTTTCCTTCTTTTAGCTTACTAAAGCTCATTATTTCTTCTAATAGCTGCCCAATTTGTTCTACAGCTACTTGAATGTGCGCTAAATATGGTAGTTGTTTGTCTTCCTTCCATTGGTGAACATGACGTTTGAGCAAGTCTGCGGAAAAAGAAACCACATTCAGGGGTGTACGAAACTGATGACACAACATGGCAACGAAACGCTCTTTTATTTC
>JACCVJ010000050.1 GCA_013698215.1 Tatlockia sp.
ACTTGTCATGCGATCGGTGATTATGGTTTAGCAGCTTTACCCGCAAATCCCGATAAATTAAACTTACTTACTCACTGCAACGCCGGAGCTTTGGCAACGGCTGGCTACGGTACAGCCCTAGGTGTAGTGCGTTCTGCTTGGCGTGAAGGACGTTTGACCAGACTCTACGCCGACGAAACCCGTCCTCGCCTCCAAGGGGCAAAACTCACCGCTTGGGAGTGTGTAACAGAAGGTATCCCTGTAACAGTTATAACTGATGGCATGGCGGCGCATTGTATGCAGCGTAAAATGATTGATGCAGTTGTAGTAGGAGCCGATCGCATTGCAGCAAACGGAGACACCGCAAATAAAATCGGTACTTATAGTCTGGCTTTAATTGCCAAAGCTCACAATGTACCCTTTTTTGTAGCCGCACCTTTATCAACCATTGATTTTCAAGTAGCCACAGGTAGCGAAATCCCTATTGAAGAACGCGATCCTGTCGAAATTTATCAAGTAGGGGAAACAATGATCACTCCTGAAGGCGCAGAGTTTTACAACCCAGCCTTTGATGTTACTCCCGCCGATTTAATTACAGCTATTATTACCGAACACGGAGCTTTTGCACCCAGTCAATTACACTCCCAGTTACATCAAAAACAGATGGTTTAACTACAAAGGATAAAGAGTTTTACCCGTAGTTGTATCAAATACAAATAATTGGTTTAAGTCTAATTCTAAAGATATGCGATCGCCCATTTGCGATCGCTCATCTCTCCCCCCTTGCATATTTATCTGCACTCCTACTATCTCTGCGCGAATTAAGGTTTCTCTCCCTAAAGGCTCTAATACCTTTACCTCCACTACTAACCCACCTTTAGCTGCTTGATTGATATAAATACTTTCAGGACGAATCCCCAAATCAAAACTCTGTCCCTCCGCAGGGTTTAATGTTTCCCTAACACTTTCAGGACAAACTAAAAATTGATTACCAACCTTAAAACTATTATTTGTATAAATTGCCGGAATAATATTCATGGGTGGATTGCCTAAAAAAGTTGCCACCATTCGATTAGCAGGTTTGGCATAAATGCTCTGCGGTGCGCCAATTTGCTGAATTTTACCGTTATTTAATACCACAATGCGATCGCCTAATGTCATCGCCTCGGTTTGATCGTGGGTAACATAAATAGTTGTAATCCCTAACTGTTGGTGCAATTGCTTTAGTTCAACCCTCGTATCGTCTCTCAACTGAGCATCTAAGTTAGATAAAGGTTCATCTAATAAAAATACTTGGGGTTGACGGGCGATCGCTCTCCCTAATGCTACTCTTTGTTGTTGTCCTCCCGAAAGCTGTTTTGGCTTACGTTCTAGCAAGTGTTCTAAAGCAAGACTTTTTGCAACTACAGACACTCGCTCTTTGATAATTTTAGGATCGGCTTTTCGCATCTGCAAGCCAAAGCCAATATTTTCTGCTACCGTCATGTGCGGATACAAGGCGTAGTTTTGAAAAACCATTGCGACATCTCGCGCCCTTGCCGGAATATTATTAACTAAAGTATCGCCAATATATAAATTTCCTTCTGTTGCCGATTCTAACCCGGCGATCGTCCTCAAAACCGTAGACTTACCGCAACCTGATGGCCCAACTAATACCCAAAATTGCCCATCGGGAACAGTAAATGTAATGTCTTCAATCGCCGTAACGTTGTTAAATCTGCGTTTAATCCCTTCTAGTCGCACATTTGCCATGAGAAAAAAATCCTGAAGTTGTTGCGATCGCGCAATTAAACTCAACATAGCAGACAGATATACAATTTAAAGATGTCTTAACCACAGCACCGCCCGTGAACACTGCACAAGTAAAGTTACAGCCAGTATCTGTTATTACCGACGACGAACTAATGCGGATAAGTTCAGCCAATCCAGAACTACAATTTGAACGTAATGCCGATGGTACGCTTGTAATTATGCCTCCAACTGGTGGAATTTCTAGCAATAGAGAAGCAAAAGCAATAGCTTATCTACTAGCTTGGGTAGAAAGCCATGATTTAGGTGAAGTTTTTAGTTCTAGTGGAGGTTTTAGATTAGCAAATAGTGCAGTGCGATCGCCTGATGCTGCTTTTGTTGCTAAAGAGCGTTTACCGCAAGGTTGGGATCAAGGCGAAGACCGATTTTTAGATTTAGCTCCCAATTTAGCTATTGAAATTCGTTCCAAAACTGATAGCTTATCTCAACTTCAAGCCAAGATGCAGGAATATATTGCTAATGGTGTCAAACTTGGCTGGTTAATTGATCGTCAAAACCAGCAAGCCTTTGTTTATCGTAGTGATTTATCCATCACCCAATACCCAGCTACAGCAATTTTAAGTGGTGAAGATGTT
>JACCVJ010000073.1 GCA_013698215.1 Tatlockia sp.
ATTTGTTCTTTTGGTTCAGCTACAGATGCTAAAAATTCCTCGACTTGAAATGAATTGAGCGATAGCCCGTACAGCTTATTAATTGTGTCGAGATTGATCGGAATTGGTACTAGTTGTCCATCTACACTAGCTAAAACGCGATGCTCGTAACTTCGCCACTCGGTAAATTGCGATAAGTATTCAAAGACTTCGCGGCTGTTGGTATGAAAGATGTGGGGGCCATATTTGTGAACGAGAATGCCTGCATTGTCGTAATGGTCGTAAGCATTGCCACCGATGTGCGATCGCTTATCAACAATCAACACTTTTTTCCCCAACTGATTTGCTAACCTTTCGGCTATTACGCTGCCCGAAAAACCCGCTCCTACTATTAGATAATCAAATAAATATTCTCTAGTAATAATGCTGGGCGGCGGCTCAATTGTGGGCGAAGGAGTCTTATCTGGTTCGCGCGTTGCTAAAGACGATTCTATGAGTTGCATCATTGCTGCCCAACTGCGATCCCAAGAAATCTGTTCTAAAAAAGCATCAACGCGCGATCGCCACCCCGATGCTGTCAAGTCTGCTTGTAATAGCTTTTCTACCGCCGCGACAAAATCGCTAACATTATCGGCAATCTCTACTAAGTTCTCTTGCCCGTAAGGACGCACTACGTCACGAATTGAGGTAGACACCACAGGCTTACCTGCGGCTAAATACTCAGGAGTTTTAGTTGGACTGATAAACCGGGTTGACTCATTACGAGCAAAGGGGAGCATAGCCACATCCCACCCAGCTAAATAAGCTGGAAGCTCTTGATAGTCTTTGCTACCGAGATAATGAATATTCTCGCCTTGGGGTAACATTGCACTGTCAATTTTCACTACTGGCCCAATTATTACCAAGTGCAAATCCGGTCTAGCGGCGGCAATTCCAGCTAATAGTTCGAGATCCATCCGCTCGTCTATTACTCCATAAAATCCCAAGCGCGGATGCGGAATGTTTGCTTGATCTGCTGGTTCTTGACTCACATTTCTTGCTTGGGCAAAGTGAGCTACATCTACACTGCTAGGAAACGAGTAAACGTTGGGATGACAGTCTCGTTTGGCTTCATATAGACTTTGCCCTCCTGTAAATACTAAGTCTGCACGGCGAAACAACTGGGCTTCATTGTTTTTGAGCGTAGGTGATGCGCCTTTAAATGCCGATAGTTCATCCATGCAATCGTACACAATTGCCAATGGTTGTAAATGCTCAGTAAAAGCTAAAGCCATCGGCGTATAGTACCAGCATATATACTGCTCAATTTGGTACTGGACAAATAATCCATCAATTAATGACTTTTGAGCGCTGGCGACTTCTTCAATGCTCAAAGCTTCCGGCAAATGTGGCACTATTACCACTACTCCGCTCTCGTGAGGACTGATATCAAGTCGTCCTACGGGATCGTTGCTCAGTATCGGTTCTTCGATAAAAAATACCCGTCGTCCTTGAGCGCATCGACTAAGTAAATGTTGAGGTCTTTGGAAAACAAAATTCCACCGCAAATGAGATAAGCAAACTAAATCTGGCGCAGTTGTAGGAGTTTTTTTTGCTTGATTTTCTTGCTTAAATGCGGATACTTGCGATGATTCAGATAGGGCAACTAGGCAATCTTCATGAACTTTTGCTGTCCCAATGTTACCACCGTTATTGGTTATTTCTGTCTTCTGTCGCGGCATAGTTTATCTTAACCAGTTATTTGTCGATTTAATTTTGACGAGTTTTTCCTAAAATTCTGTAAACAGAATTTTAGGTTTCTATAATCAGAGCTTTAGTGTATTGATGCAAAAGCAGCAAGAATTTGCCTGAGAATTAAGCAGGTAGAGTTATAGCGCTGTAGTAAAAAATAATACTACTAAGAGCTACTTATAAACTTTTTCAAGCAGTTAGCTATTACTGAATTTCGGTATGATGAGAAGCATAGCAACTATTTTTTAGTGGTGCATCTTCCACGGGAGATAGAGATTTATAAAATATGTAATAGTTATCATATAAAACCCTTAACAATTATAAATATGGCTAATAAATTTAACTATATTTATCTAATATTTTTCAAACTCGTCAACAAAAAAAGAGCTACTTAACAAAATAGCTCTCCTTCTAAACTAAAAATTTTTAGACTAAGGTGCCTCTAGTAACAAAGTTTAGTTGCCACCAGATTGAACGGATTTATTGTGAATATTAGTATCTTCCGGCTTTAGCTTCCATTCGCCACTGTTAGTTTGTTTATAGCTGTCTTTAAAACTATTCCATCCCACACTGAGAGCAGCTTATTTGCTCATGCCATCTTCTTTAGCGCTACTAAAGGCGGCCAGAAAAATTTGTTGAGCATGTTCGGGAAGTTGTTTAATTTCTGGAGATAATTCCGACGATTGACTCCAAGACCTAAACTTAGTCCTACAATCTAAAGTAAGAATCAATTTAACAAACTATTTCTAAAGTTTCCTCTTTCTAGATCATTAGAACAAACTATTGACCTATGAGTCTTAAGTATTACTAATAATTAAAATTAGTTGTAGTAAGCAATACACAAAATAAAGTGAAAAATAGTCCCTTAGGCTTCAATTGACATATTAGTGATTTTTTAGTTGCATCCTTTGAGCTTCCTCCCAGGGAATCCATACTGTAACCAAATCTTCCTCCACAAATCCTCTTTTACAAGAGTTCGTAGCAAAATATACCAGAACTTTGATTGGCATATAAGCAGTGTTAACCATCTGATGACTGTAACCAATGACTTTTCCTAAGTTACCCGTATTTTGATTAAATACATAGTCGCCAATATTAAACATAGTAACTTTGCGATCGCATAGCATAGCTTAAGTTCCCTTGTCTTTAATTGTAAATAGACTAAATCTAATATCTTCCTCTTAAAGATGGTTATGATACATTCATTGATCTATCTAAAGATAAAAAAGATTAATAAAGTTTGTAGCACTGAATACAAACAACGGTGTTGAGTCAAATCCTATCCCCGGCTTGAATAATCGTTTAGGTAGCGAAGAAATCGCACATCCACGATCAATTACAAATATGTACCGATAACCAACCTCTCAAAGTTTGGGGACTCAACCATTCAGGAAAATGGTTATTAGTTGAAAAAATCAGGTAACATCCCTGTCTTTTAAAAATG
>JACCVJ010000090.1 GCA_013698215.1 Tatlockia sp.
GTTTAGCCTTTGCTTAAACTTGACAAAAAACTAAATGTATTAGCTATTTACCAAATAAAAACAGAAACTAAACCCAGTGAGATCGCGCCAAGGGCGATCGCGCTAATTAAATTAACCTAACTTCCTAGCGCTTACCACGTACAGGAACTAGGCTTAAATAATCTAAGTCAAAAGCCGAGACTCTTTGTGCGTAATTGTTTTGCGTACTAACGGCTGCTGCCATTTCGCGGTATTTGCCAGGATCTCCTTCGGGAAGACGGCGATCTTTGCTCTTGCGGCTGTAGTATTCTTCCAAAGTAAAGCGCCAATCGTTTTTAACTGTGCCTACTTGCTCGCGGAAATCTGCGCCGTAACGAGGAGTTACGAGGTTAAAGGGTCTTCCCTCCATCCGCTTGCGTTGGTAAGGTACAACGTTGTCGCCAAAAGCATCGGTATACTCTTGAGAATCTAGCAACGCATCGACAAAGCCATAAAAACCCAAAGTACCGATTTTAATTGACCAAGCAATTTCTTCAGCTTTGTTGTAAGCCGCACGACCCAAAAAGCGCTTGAGACAAACATCTACCAAACGGTAGTTATTGTTGACCGATACAACAATCTCATAAAACCGAGCAGATTTAGCCAGACCCCGGATAAAGTCGCGGACGCTGATGCTACGATTTTTTACTTGAGATTCTAACTGAATCTGACGATTTGCTCTTAGGGTTTCGTGTTCGCTAAAAACTTGACGATAGCTTGCCCAAATTATTTCTTGAATTGCCGTCAAAGAGTCGGCGTTTTCAATGCGATAAATGTAGGGTGTTTCCTCGTTTAGGTCTGCCTTGCCGAAGCTAGCAACGCGATGATTTTGAGTTGTGGGCTTGTATTCAAGCAACGGCAGTTCCATACTGCTTTTCTCCATTAAATAGGGTGAATAGTGCGATCGCGACTTTTATAACCGGACAGGAAAACTAGCCGAAGGATTAATTGACGCGGCTGCTTCCTTATTATCCCGTGTCATGTCAGGAATTTGAATGTTAGCTGTCTGGACTGATTGGGGAACCACAACACGGATAGTGATACTTTGCGCCATATCCATAAAGTTGTTGATATCGCCCCACTTGTAGCGCTCAGTTTCTAGTTTGTCGCGCCAGTAGTTAGCATAGCGAGGCGTAACTAAATTAGTGGGTCTATCTTTGTAGCGACGACGTTGGAAGGGTACGGTGTTGTCGCCAAAGCTACTGCGGTATTCTTCGCTATCGATTAAAGCATCAACAAAGCTGCCCCAACCTAAAGTTGCAACTTTAATTGACCAGGCAATTTCCTCAGCTTGATTATAAGGCGCTCTACCTAGTAGGCGTTTGAGACATAATTCAACTAAGCGGTAGTTGGAATTAGTTTCTACTACCAAGTTGCGAAAAGCTTCAGATTTGGCTATTCCTCTGATAAAATCGCGGACGCTAATAGAGCGGTTTTTTAATTGCGATTCTAGTTGAACTTGGCGGTTAAATTGCAGAATTTGGTGTTCGCTGAGAACTTGACGGTAAGCAGCGTTGATTAATTCTAGTACATCGTTGGGATTAGAGCAGTCTTCAATCCGGTAAATCCAAGGCGTATCTTCGCTGGGGACTTCGTAGCCAGCGACGCGCTGATTTTGAGAAGAAGGTTTGTAGTCAAGTAAAGGGATTGACATAGTAATAACTTCGAGTGAGTTTTGGTGTAAACAAATTGCCTATACTTTGGGGTTCGCTGCGGGGATGTAGCGGTAGGGTAAGGCGGCTTCTTTGGGCTTAACGGTACGTTCGATGGAATTTTGCCCTTGAGTCATATCAAGAAGTTCCATATTTTTGATTTGGGAAGTAACCGAGGCAATGGTGCGCTGGTAATTGTTTTCGGTAAGTAACAGCCCTCCAGCCATGGTCATAAAGTTAACAGGAATAGCTTTACGCACTACTTCTTTAGTGACTTCCCCAGTTTGGCGAGTTTGGTAGAAGGAACGCCCACCGATCGCAAGTATTGATTGGCGATCGCGAAAATCATTGCCGTAGCGAGGATTGACTAAGTTAAATGGTCTATCTTTATAGCGGCGGCGTTGGTAAGGAATGATATCGTTACCAAAGTTTTGCCGATATTCTTCACCGTCAACTAATACATCTATAAAGCCATGTAAGCCGCGAGTTGCAATGACAATTGACCAGGCAATCTGTTCGTCTTTGTCGTAAGTAGCGCGTCCTAAAAACCGCTTAAAGGTGATATCCACCAAGCGATAGTTAGAATTTGTTTCGCCGACTAATTCGCGGTATACTTCCGATTTGCCCAATCCCCGGATAAAATCGCGGACGGTAATCGCCCGATTGCGTAATTGCGATTCTAAGTAGAGTTGGCGGTAACTTTCTAAAATTAAGTGTTCGCTGAAAATTTGCCGATAGCCTGCCCAAATTAGATCGTTAATATCTGTATCTGAAGTGGCATCGGCGGCGCGGTAGATTCTTGGTCTATCTTCGTCGGGGATTTCATACCCTTCAACGCGCTGGTTTTGCGTTTTTGGTGTAACTTCAAGTAATGGTATTGACATAATAGTTGACCTGTTTTTATACCTGAGATAAAACTTGTTGCGCCCAGTTTATCCGCGATCGCACTTCCCCATCGAATTCCGTTTGAATTTGCAAGTCATAATGGCTCTTAATTTGCGCTGCTAAGTCGGAAATATTTGCTATGGCTTGCAATCCAACTATTGCCGCGTAACGAATTGACCAATCCCCATCGCTGGAGATTGATAAAAGTATCTGCATTGCTTTTTTTTGAGCCGGATAAACCTGCTCTGGGTCTAATTGCTGCCAATGCAAGGTTCCTAGTCCTTTTGCTGCTGACCGACGCACGCTAGGCGCAAAATCTGTAGCGGCGGACTCAAGGAATAGTTCTAAAGCGCGGGGATCGCCAATTGCTGCTAATGCCCGAATTGAGTAAGCTCTTGCTCCATAGTTGTACTCATCTAATTGTTCCATTAATGGTTGCACGGAATCCGTGCCTAGTTCAATTAGTCCGGCTACGGCGACCATCGCCGCAGTAGGGTTGTTATAGCCCAACACGGCAATTAAGGTAGAAATTGCCTCTTTATCCTTGGCAGCGACTAAAGCCTGTACTGCTGCCACTAATTGGGCAGGTTCAGACGCTTGTTCGACGGCTTGGATTAGTTGAAGGACTACCATTAAAAATTAGCGATTTATAGTAAAGAATCCATCAGACTCATGATCTCGATAGCAGGCTCAGATAAATTGGCTTCTGGGGCAAGATGTGCCAATAATCCTTTAAGAGCAATGAGCTTAAAACTGCTTTCTACAGAGCATTGTGCGATCGCCTCGGCGGCGGGTAAATAACCAATTGCGCCCAAATCTGTCAAAGCTACTCGGCGTAACTTGACATCGTTGCCCTTAAGTGCATCAACCAAACGCTGCCCATAGCCATCATTTTGAGTCAATTGGTACAAAGCGCGTAAGGCGGCGTACTGTACTTTTACGATAGGCTGATTTAGGAATGGTTCAATTAGTGGCACAGTTTCCGTTGCGCCCAAACTTCCCAAGGCTTCGATTACAGCTTCGCAAGGCTCAACAGCGTGAGGTCTGCCCGTAACTTGCTTTGTTGCTTCTACTCCATCCTTAAGTAGCAACTTTAAAGCGGGGATAGCAGCAGTCGCGTTGAGCATTTCCAGCGATTGAGCAGCAGCTTCGCGTACATAAAAGTCTGAACATTCCAACGATTGAATTAAACTAGGAATGGCGCTTTTATCCCCCAATTTTCCCAACGCTCTAGCAGCATTGCGGCGCAAGGGGTAATCTCCAAGTTCGGTGCGGTGATCTTCATCAGCCAAAGCAACAATTAGAGCGTTTACGGCTGCCTTTG
>JACCVJ010000109.1 GCA_013698215.1 Tatlockia sp.
CTAAGTGCGGCAAAGTTTCGCGCCCGTCGTGCAGGAGTATTAGGGGATGCGATTGAAATTGGCGATGGTCGCTTAGAAACTTTAGTTAGCTTTATTGAACAAGTAAGACAGTACAATCAGCCTGTGGAAATTAAAGTAATCGCCACCGAAGATATATATACGGCTGGCCCTTCACACGTGCAGTTAGTAGCCATTAAAGGTGGACAAGTGGTTTTTGGGACGAGACGGCTAATTGGTAATCAATTAAGAGATGCTCTTAAGCCAACAGAATCAGCTACCCCTACTGGGAAAGTAGACCGTAAACTAAGAGACAAATCATGATTTTAGGCTTCGATCCCGGTCGAGATAAGTGCGGATTGGCGGTGATGGGATCGGACTTACAGTTGCACGATCATCAAGTTGTCGTGGCGACTAATGCGATCGCATCTATCCTATCTCTACTGCAAAAGTTCCCCATAGCTACATTGGTAATGGGCGATCGCACTACTTCTAAACAATGGCAAAAGCAACTTAAAGAAGTATTGCCTGCAAGTATCCCGATTTTCACGGTAGACGAACACAATAGCACCTTAGAAGCGCGCGATTTATACTGGCAAATGTACCCACCCAAAGGTTTAACAAAGCTTCTCCCCCAAGGCTTGAGAGAACCCCCAAGACCGATAGATGACTTAGTTGCCATTTTGTTGATTGAAAGACACTTAAAAGCTACAAATCGGCGCGAATCGTAAAGTCATAATCGCCCCCAGCTTCTAGCTGATAGTCTCGTTGTTCTAGAAAACGCCCCAAGGGTTCTTTAATTAAAGCCCGACCAGAAGAAGGTTTTACAGACAATTCTCCTCGGCGAAAACACCATTGAAACTGCCACTCAAACTCTCCCGCTTTGACATCCCCTTCGAGCAAGCCTTGATGCCAAGATTGGCGTGTAATCCTGACATAGGCGGTTGTTTCTGGCAAATACTTCCCACTCACGATAAATAATGATGGCGCTGAGGCTAACTAATTTCTTCATTATTACTAGAAGTTGCTCTCTAGGGCAAAAGCACAAAGACATAATGCGATCGCGCCTATAGACCTATCTTAAGAGCAACTTATTAACTATTTTGGCTTAATAAATCGCTAGGATCGAAAAGCAAACGAAAACCTATTTTTAGGAGCTACCCCTTGCCTGAATCTAACCTTCCTACGCCGGATTCTGCCATTAATACAGATTTAGATGATGCAATTTGGAGTTTTGGCGATATTCAGGCACAGTTAAATTACAAACAAGCTCAAACAGCTTTACGAGAGTTGATTGATAAGCTCGATTTGACACCCCAAGAGCGCCGCCCTTTAGAAACAGAAATTGCTCAATTAGAGACGATGCTAGACAATTTAGAGCGCCAAGTAGTGCAAATTGCGGCTTTTGGCATGGTAGGAAGGGGTAAGTCTTCTTTGCTGAATGCTTTATTGGGGCAAAAAGTATTTGAAACCGGGGCTTTGCATGGTGTGACTCGTACCGCAGAAAAAGCCGCCTGGAAAATTGACGAGCAACTGATCGGCGATAGTGAATCTCGCACAGTTCTGGTTACTTTACCAGGGGTAGGTAATTCTCAAGTTGAGTTGATTGATACTCCAGGTTTGGATGAAGTAGATGGCGAAACCCGTGCTTTGCTGGCTAAAGATATCGCTCAACAAACCGATTTAATTTTGTTTGTCATTGCTGGAGATATGACGAAGGTAGAGCATGAAGCCTTATCGCAATTGCGAAATGCTGGTAAGCCTATTTTGCTGGTATTCAACAAAATCGATCAGTATCCCCAAGCCGATCGCCTCGCAATTTATCACAAAATCCGCGATGAACGAGTAAAAGAATTACTTTCACCCGATGAAATTGTCATGGCGGCGAGTTCACCCTTAGTTGCTAAAGCCGTTATGCGTCCTGATGGTAGCCGTTTTGTCCAACGCAGCTTGGGAGTACCGCAAATTGAGGAGATGAAGCTAAAAATTTTAGAAATACTGCATAAAGAAGGTAAAGCTTTAGTTGCTCTCAATACGATGCTTTACGCTGACGATGTAAACGATCACCTAGTAGTGCGAAAACTAGAAATCAGAGAACTTAGCGCTAATAAATTGATTTGGCGGGGAGTAATAACTAAATCATTAGCGGTTTCTCTTAACCCCCTTACAGTCGTTGATCTCTTTAGTGGCGCAGTTATTGACGTAACTTTAATATTGACTTTATCTAAGTTGTATGGAATTGAGATGACAAAAACCGGGGCGATCGCTTTACTACAAAAAATCGCCCTGAGTATGGGCGGAATTAGTGCCAGCGAACTATTAGCAAATTTAGGTTTAAGTTCTCTAAAAAGCTTGCTGGGGTTGTCTACAACTGCTACTGGGGGCATTACGTTAGGCGCTTATATGTCTGTAGCCGTGACGCAAGCGGCGGTAGCTGGGGTGTCTTCCTATGGGATTGGACAAGTAGCTAAAGTTTATTTAGCCAATGGCGCATCTTGGGGGACAGAAAGCCCCAAAGCTGTAGTTAGTCGGATTTTAGAATCTTTAGATGAAGCTTCTATTATGAATCGCATCAAAGGCGAAATAGCAGCTAAGTTGGGAATTGCTGAAATAAAAGGGTAAGAAGGAAAAGTTGCCACAATGGGAGATCCCCCTAACCCACGGCAATAAAGCGGTGTAGCTCCGCTTTATTGCCTCCCTTAAAAAGGGGGGAAAATATGGAAATTTTATTAAAAAAGGGGGATTTAATTGCTTGCAACTAATCTTCTAAGTTCGTGGTGGTTGGTTGCGTTGTTGCTTGAAGGAGTCTAATAACTCCTTAGTTTGCTCTTTGGCAATTTCGCGCCCACCTAAACCAAAAGCCAGCGCCAGCGCCACTGCTAAAGCACCCAGTAGCAAGCCAAAGGCAAGATTAACAATATCGCTGGCAATCCCGATTTGATTTAGCGCTAAAGCTGATACAAAAGCAATAATGGCAATTCGGGCAACTTGAGCTAATATTTGCGCTTGGCGATCGCCAGAACTTGTAATAATGTTGAACACCAAATTCGCCAAAAATAAACCAACGCCAAACACTACCAATCCTGCAAGGATTTTCCCTAGTATCAACACTAATCCGCCTACTAAAGCTGTTAATGCGGGAATATTTAATATATTCACTGCTGCTAGAGTGGCAAATAGCATAATTCCCACTAGGGTAATAATGCCTACAAGCTCTGATGGTGTTCTAGTTGCCAACTGTTGAGCAGCGTTTGACTGTGGCTGCAAAACGGTTTGCGATCCTGTTGTTGGTGGTGGGATGATAACCGGAGGTGATACAACCCTTTGTTTAGTAGGCGATGGCAAGCCTAGCACTGAGAAAATGCTGTTGAATCCCAAACTTGTCAGAATGCTTGTAACTAAATCTGCTAAGAAACGCCCGATAAAGTAAGCAGCAATCAAAATCAATGCGGCGGTAAAGATTCCCGGTAAAGCATTGAGGATTTGTTGCAACATGGCGATCGCTGGAACAGAAATCGCATCAATTTGTAAAGCATTGAGTGCCGCGATCGCAACCGGAATCAAAATTAACACGTAGACAATCGTGCCAATAATTCCTGACAGGGTTTGTCCTCCCGTCGTTCGCCGCAAGCCAAATCTGACTCCAGCTTGGTCGATTCCTGTGGTTGTGAGTAAGTTTGTCACAATCCGGCGTACTACTTGCGCCAATAACCAACCTACACCCGCAATTAGCACGGCGGCTAATATATTGGGCAAAATTGATAAAATTTCACCAACTAGGTTTTGTACAGGCTGTAACGCTTGTTGTAAACCTAAAGTATCTAAAATTGGAATCAGAAATAGTAAAAAAATGAACCAGTACAGAGCATTGCCAATTGTATCGCTAAGAGATAATTGATTTGGCGCTGGAGTCGTACCCGCAGGTTGTTGATTTACTCGCTCATCTAACCTTGCTGCTTGCAATCCGCGTGTAGTTATCAGTTTGACTACAGTAGCTACTAACCAAGCAACACCTAGAAATATTAACGCCCCTAATAATTTTGGTAAAAATCCGGTTACTTGATCAAGGAAATTACCAAGAGGTCTTGAGACTACTTCTAGTTGTAATGCTTGTAGAACCGCTACGACCGTAAAAAGGATAACAATCCAAAAAACGATACTACCGATTAATTCTTCGACTTTGGGCAAGTCACCGCTATCGCTACGACCCATTACACTAGCAGCAATACGATTATCAATGCTAGTACGATTAAGAAGTCCCTTAATTATCGCTTTGGCAACAAAAGCAACAATTAAGCCAATTAGCAAAATTGCTACGGCTGCAAGCAAGTTAGGGATAAAAGCTATTAGCTGTTGAAAAATATTTTGGGCGTAATTAACACTATTTTCTACTGCTTCCCTTGGTTGAATCGCATCTATACCGGGCGCTGGTGTAATTTGCGCCATAAGTTGCTGAGTCGTTATTGATACATTTATACCCATGATAGGTATGATTTCCGACAAATTTATATTCATGAGTTTTTTAAATTAGGATTACACACCACTGGAAAAAATACTTTCATTGCTTTTACAAATAACTCCTTACGTTGACCAGTAATACAGCACAATATGTCTCTATACAGAGTTATAATGAAAAACATAATTACACATCTATCTTTGTGGATAATTACAGTTAAAAACTAAGTTATTTAATAGTTTTTGGTAATTGGGAATACTTAACAAAAAACCTTTTTACCATTTATTACTAAAAATCTAAGTAATTTTATTAAGCGGTTATGTCATCTCAGCAATTTGTTCAATCAATCGAAATTAATGCTAGTCCCCAGATAGTTGAGCATTGCCTAAGAAGCCGCATATTAATGCACAAATGGCTCAACCCGCTACTAAAGTGCGAACCTGTAGGCGACTGGAGTACCGAAGTAGGCAGTCGCAGCAAGTTTATAATTAAGATTCCGATGGTTAAACCAACCCTTGATGCGGTGGTTAAGGAACAAAAACCCGGCTTGATTGTATGGGAATTTACAGGGTTTTTTCAAGGATGCGACTTTTGGGAATACAAACCAACAGCACAAGGGACACTGTTAGTCAATACTTTTAAGTTTGAAATTCCTAACCC
>JACCVJ010000114.1 GCA_013698215.1 Tatlockia sp.
ATCGGTAAAACCGCATTTGCCAGCAAACCACTAAAGCCGAAAGCATTACCCATCAAAGCATAAGTAAAGTAAGCCCCCAAGGTAAATACTGCCCCGTGAGCAAAATTAATAATTCCTAAAATAGAAAATATTAAAGTATAACCCAAGGCAAAAATAGCATAGGCACTACCTATCGACAAACCATTTAAAAATGATTGCAAAAATCCGGTTATATCCATAATCTGACTATTTTATAAAAGCAAACTTTCCGCTATTTCCGTCAGAACTCATAGCGATTTGAGCTACATAAAACTCTTTTTGGATAATTTCACCTTCTGGGGTAAAAGCTATTTCTCCCAAAGGCGATTGATACTTACCTGCTAATAATTGCTTGTTTAAATCGGTTCGCAGTTGGTTAATTGGCAAGCCACTAATTTTTGTTTTTTTATCCATAGCATTTAAAGCATCTACATACACTTGCACCGCCGTAAAAGCTTGAGCGCTAAATTGTGGTGGCTCTTTCTTATATTGAGCTAGGTAAGCGTTGCGGAAGGCTTTATTAATATCTCCCGACTGTTCGGGACTGTAAGCTTGAGCAATTAGTACGCCGTCACAAAGAGCCTTACAAACAGCAAATAAATTAGAAGTATTTAGACCATTACCGCCAATAATTAAGCCTTTATAGCCAAGTTCTCTTAATTGCTTAACTAAGTTTCCGCCATCTGCCGCTAAACCAGAAATAATTACTAAATCGGGTTTTAACTTAATAGTGTTTGTAGCTTGAGTTTGAAAATCTGTATCGGTGGTTTGAAACTTTTGGACAGTGACCAAATCTAACTTTCTTTCTTTTACCGTTTGCTGAAAAATCTCTGTTTCTGACTTGCTAAATGCATCATTTTGTGCGTATAATGCGGCAACTTTTTTAACTTGAGGATTAATTTTTAAAGCGGCTGCAACCGAGTTAGGAGCTACAATAGAAACCGGAGCAGAAACCCGCGAAATATATTCACCAATTTGAGGAATTCCTTTTGCAGTATTAGAAGGGCCTAAAACTGAAACTTTTGCTCTTTCGGCTATAGGGTCAGCACTAAAAGCTTGCTGTGATAAAGTAGGGCCAACTATACCAACAACTTTACTTTTAGTAATTAAAGTTTGAAAAGCATTAATTGTCCCGGCTTCATCTCCCGCCGTATCTTGAAATACTATTTTAATTGGTGTACCATTGATACCACCTTGAGCATTAAAGTATTTTTCGGCAATTTTTACCCCAGCTACTTGTTCTTGACCAAGCAACGCTACATTGCTAGTTTGCGCTACGGCGACTCCAATAGGAATAGAATTTGATGAGGAGTTAGTTGTAAGTTTAGCTGTAGGTGTGTTTGTTGTATTTTGCGCTTGATTGCAGCCAGAAAATAGTAAAACAAAAGTAATAAATAAGCTGTAATTACAAAGAGTAATTTTCATAGTTAAACTAAATTAGTAGCGATACTATACTCTTGACGAGCAACTAAGAGTATAAGTGAAATTGCTACAAATACTACTATTTTTTAATTTCCTTAACAACTTACACTAAGTTTGTTAACTTAAAAACTGCTTATATTAAGCAAAAAAATTAATTATTTTTCGCTAGAAGTATCTACTGGTGCGGACGACATTACAGGCTCTTGGTATAGCGGTATAGTAAACATTACTGTAGACCCTAAACCGTCACCCATACTAAAGAAATATACCTCGCCGCCCATTGCTTCTACAAGCTTTTGAGATATTGTTAATCCTAAACCTGTGCCACCGTAAGGACGGGTTAGCGAACCATCGACTTGACTAAAAGTTTGAAATAGCTTTTCTTGTTTATCTAAAGATACCCCAATGCCTGTATCTACAACGCGAATTTTAACGATACCTGGCAGAGTTTGGTTTTGAAATATAACTTTTTTGCGGACTACATCAGCGCTAATTGTAATTGCACCTTCATCAGTAAACTTGAGGGCATTGCTAACTAAATTTAGCATTACTTGTAATAACCGCTTATAGTTGCCATAAACAACAATCTCATCGGTCGTATCGGGTTTTTGAATTAAAAAGCTGAGTTTTTTTTGTTCCGCTTGAGGCTTGGTAAAACTTTCTACGTGATTTAATAATTCATCAAGCTTAACTCGCCCAAGTTCTAGCTCCATTTTGCCAGCTTCAATCTTAGCGATATCTAAAATATCGTTAAGTATATGCAATAAATGGATGGCAGAACCGTAAGCTTCCTTAATAAATTCTTCTTGTTCTTGGGGGTCATCAGCCATCCCTTCTAGAATTAGCTTTAAAAACCCTAGCATTCCATTTAAGGGGGTGCGAATTTCGTGAGAAGTATTTGCCAAAAATTCGCTCTTAAGCCTTGAAGCTTCCTCTGCTTGTAGTCTCGCTTCTTCTAACTCTTGATATAAAGTAGCATGAGCGATCGCTGTTCCTACTTGCTCTGCTACTTCCCGCACTAACTCAATTTCATCTGCCGTCCACTGACGAGGGGGTGTAGTTGCTTGTGCGCTCTTGGTTTCTTTTGGTAGCAATGGTAAACGAATGCACTGTCTTAGGCTAATTAACCCGTTAGGTTTACCTTGGTAATAAGTCGCCACTACCAGTAACGACTGTTGAAAAGAAGGATTATCAGTTTGGTCTACTACTACAGGTTCTAGGGTTTTTAATGCTTGACTAAATCCCGCATCTTCCGCAATTAATATTTCACTTCCTACCATCGAACGCACGGCTACTTGTCTGCATTCGGCTACTACTTTGACTACTGGCGATTTTGCTGTGTAAGCACAAACAATACAGTGACTCACACCCAAAGCTTCCCCCAAACTATCAACGGTTTGCTGCCAAATCGTGTTTAAGTCTAAAGTTCGGCGAATATTTCGGGCAATATGAATTAGCAGTTTTTTGGATTCAACGGGAGCAATGGTATTTGGTTGCGGATAATTAACAGGATAGGAGTTGATTGTTAAATCGGTAGATTGAATTTCTAGCTGTCGCCCCATAACTAAAACTACTGTTGATTGGTTAGCACAGGGAATTGGGCTAATGACTAATTCAAAGCTCCACAGATTTTGTTTGTGCTTGAACAAGCATCGGCAATGTTCGGGAGTCATGCTTGCCAAAATTCTCTGTAGCCGTTGAGAATAAGCCCCTACATCTACAGGAGCAAAGGTTTCGTTTAGGGATTTTCCAATTACTTGCTCGGCGCTCAAACCATAACTTTCAGCTTGCTGCCAATAGAAAGACAAGTATTTTCCGGTTGCTTCTTGTGTAAAAGTTAACTCTGAACCTAGAACTTGTAGCCCGCAGCCATCTTTAGCACTAGATTTTAAGTTGTCAAACACTGTCGGCGGTTCAGAACTAACATACACATTCATTTGTCAGGCTTTTTATAAACAAGTAGCTAATAACAATCTCTCAGACTATTGTTCAAAGTTTGGCACACAATTAATCAAAATGAAAAAACTTAGCTTCCTGTAGTGGATTTTTTAATCATTCCACTCGCCGCGAGGAGGTACAGGGGTGCGCCCAATGGTGCGAGTCAATTCATCATCTCGTTGGGTTTCGCCCCGCAGCCATTGACGAATTGCCACTTCTATGACTTTACTTGGTTCTTTTGTTAAGTGTTGTAATTGATCTAGTAAAGTTGAATCTAACTGAATAGAGATTTCTACTTTATCATCAAAAGAATTTGAATCAATACTATTTTCAGTCATTTATGTAGATGGCTTTTTGCCTAACAAATTAAAGTGTATATTCTATTAATTACTCTAGCCTTGGTAGCTGCTCGCCCGGAAAAGTCATTGAACAATAGGGCTAATCTTTACGATAGCAATTTTAGAGAAATTTGTTACATCAAACTGCGGTTAAATCTAGAGAAATTATCTAGAAGTTGCGCTCCTTAATGCGATCGCACCTAGGTTTAGGCAAACTCTATAGTTAGGGAAAGCTGATATTATCCTCAAATTGCTGGCGGCGGCTTACCCATCGCTTTTAGGCAGAAAGGATTAAAATGCGTTAAGTATGCTCAATTCTTAACTTTGTTGCCGCTAAATTAAAAAATATGACTGATGTTCCTGTAGCGCAAATACGCAATTTTTCAATTATAGCACATATCGATCACGGAAAATCTACTCTAGCCGATCGCTTGCTGCAAACTACTGGCACTGTAGAGCAACGGCAAATGAAAGAGCAGTTTCTTGACAATATGGATCTCGAACGCGAACGTGGCATTACAATCAAGCTACAAGCGGCGCGGATGAACTACTTAGCCAAAGATGGGCTAACCTATGTTTTGAATTTAATTGATACTCCCGGACACGTAGATTTTTCTTACGAAGTATCGCGGAGTTTAGCTGCTTGTGAAGGGGCTTTATTAGTAGTAGATGCGTCTCAAGGAGTAGAAGCGCAGACTTTGGCAAATGTTTATTTAGCTTTGGAGCATAACTTAGAAATTATCCCCGTTTTAAATAAGATTGATTTGCCAGGAGCCGAGCCAGAGCGGGTAGCGGGTGAAATAGAAGAAATTATTGGGCTTGATTGTAGCTCGGCAATTTTGGCATCGGCGAAAGAAGGAATCGGTATTGATGCAATATTAGAAACTATAGTTGCGCGCGTACCGCCACCGCAAGATACTGTTGCCAAACCCTTAAGAGCATTGATTTTTGATAGTTATTACGACAGCTACCGAGGAGTAATAGTTTACTTTCGGGTGATGGATGGTACGGTAAAAAAAGGCGATCGCATTCACTTAATGGCATCAGGTAAAGAATACGAAATTGATGAATTAGGCGTACTATCACCCACACAAAAACAAATAGACGAACTCCACGCCGGGGAAGTAGGATACTTAGCCGCCTCAATTAGAGCCGTAGCAGATGCGCGAGTTGGAGATACTATTACTTTAGCCTTAAACCGAGCTACAGAGGCATTGCCGGGTTACACAGAAGCTAATCCAATGGTTTTTTGTGGTTTGTTTCCTATTGATGCCGATCGCTTTGAAGATTTGCGAGATGCTTTAGAAAAACTGAAATTAAATGACGCGGCTTTACATTACGAACCAGAAACTTCTAGCGCGATGGGGTTTGGCTTTCGTTGCGGATTTTTGGGCTTGCTGCACATGGAAATTGTGCAAGAGCGGCTAGAGCGGGAATATAACTTAGATTTAATTACAACGGCTCCATCGGTGGTTTATCGCGTAACTACAAATAAAGGCGAAATTCTGCACATAGATAACCCTAGCACCTTACCAGAGCCAAACGAGCGCGAGAAAATTGAGGAACCTTACGTCAAAGTAGACATGATTACGCCGGAAAACTTTGTTGGTACTTTAATGGAGTTGTGCCAAAATCGCCGGGGAGTCTTCAAAGATATGAAGTATCTTACCCAAGGGCGAACAACCTTAACTTACGAATTGCCTTTAGCAGAAGTTGTCACCGACTTTTTTGATCAAATGAAGTCGCGGACGCGGGGTTATGCCAGTATGGAGTATCACCTAATCGGCTACCGAGAAAATCATCTAGTCCGTTTGGATCTTTTAATTAACAACGATCCTGTAGATTCTTTGGCGATGATTGTTCACCGCGATAAAGCCTACAATATGGGACGGGCGATGGCAGAAAAGCTGAAAGAATTAATCCCACGCCATCAATTTAAAGTGCCAATTCAAGCAGCGATTGGGAGTAAAGTTATTGCCAGCGAACAAATCCCCGCTTTGCGAAAAGATGTATTAGCTAAGTGTTACGGTGGCGACATTAGCCGCAAAAAAAAGCTATTGCAAAAACAAGCAAAAGGTAAAAAGCGGATGAAGTCGGTGGGTACGGTAGATGTGCCGCAAGAGGCTTTTATGGCAGTATTGCGTTTGGATAAAGAGTGATTTTAGGATTGAGGCTTTTTAATATTGCCTCAATCCCAACTTAACGACAAAAATATTTAACTTTGGACAATGCAGTACGAGGCTTACGATTGGATAGAGCCAGCAATAAATACTATTCGCCGCGCTGATTGGTATCGTTCGGTGCAGGCAATTAGCGGCACGGGCGCGGTAGTAGAGTTAGAAGGAAAAGAAGTTGTTAATTTTGCAAGTAATGATTATTTGGGACTGGCGGGAGACGATCGCCTAATTAAAAGCGCGATCGCAGCTACTATTGAATTAGGTACGGGTAGCACGGGTTCGCGGCTACTGAGCGGACATCGAGAGTTGCATAGACAGTTGGAATATGCGATCGCATCTCTCAAACAAACGGAAGATGCTTTAGTATTTAGCTCTGGCTATTTAGCTAATATTGGGGCAATTTCGGCAATAGTCGGCAAACGAGATTTAATTTTAGCTGACACTTACAATCATTCGTGTCTGAAAAATGGGGCAATTCTTAGCGGTGCAACGGTTATAGATTATCCCCATAAAGATGTAGAAGTTCTTGACAATCTGCTATCCCAACAACGAGCTAACTTTCGCCGTTGCCTAATTATTACCGATAGCGTTTTTAGTATGGATGGCGATTTATGTCCTCTGCCCCAACTATCCGACTTGGCGCAACAATTTAATTGTATGCTGCTAATTGATGAAGCTCACGCTACAGGAGTATTTGGAGCGACAGGAGCAGGTTGCGCCGAACATTTTGGCGTTGCAAATAGCCACCTGATTCAAGTGGGGACTTTGAGTAAAGCTTTGGGGAGTTTGGGCGGGTTTGTAGCGGGTTCAAAACTTTTAATTGACTTTCTGCGTAACCGCGCCGCTAGTTGGATTTATACTACAGCGCTTTCTCCCGCAGCTACCGCCGCCGCCCTAAGTGCGATCGCAATTATTCATGCTGAACCTCAACGTCGTCAGCAATTATGGGCTAATGTAGCTCACCTAAAACAACAATTACCTCTACCAATTATTGATTCTCATTCTTCAATTATTTGTTGTCAGTATTCTAGTGCAAGTTTAGCCATAGAAGCGGCATCTAAATTAAAAAATGCGGGAATTTTTGCCCCCGCCATTCGTCCGCCCACCGTACCCACAAGTAGAATTCGGTTTTCAGTAATGGCAACTCATCAGCACAAACATATTGAAAAACTAATCGCTGCATTGCAAGACATTAAAACTCTTTGACAGCGCACATACAGCAAACTTGCCAGCGTTTCAATTCTCCTGGAGGTGTAGGAGCTTGGCATTGAGGACAAAGAGGTAAATTATGGGATCTCTCTTGGGTTGTTTTTACCCACTGACTAAAAGCTGCTTGAGCATCTTTACTTTTGGGAGGCTTGGCTTTACTTAAACTTGTCGGCTCTACAACACTAGGATGAACGCCGCCAAAAAAATTCTCAGCAATCGCGCGATTTTTGGCAATGGTATCGGGGCGTTGCCATTGAGCCGTCGAAAAGCGAATATCAGTTAAAGGACTAGGTAAATAAACATTCAATTTAGCTAAGATGCGCGATCGCTCAAAGGTCAAATTTTGCGCCCAAGCAGCGCTAGAAGTAGCTACTAACAACACATCTCGTTGAATTGACAGCAATTGAGTATGGGATGTAACGGCGCTACCCACAACTTGCGCCCAATGTTGCAGCGCTATTTGAAAAGGCTGCTGTTGCAAACTGCTTTGCTGAAGGACAATTCCTAAAACTTGATCGATGGATTTGAAAGACATGGCATTATTTGGAGTTGTAAGGCGATCGCTTCTTTTAAGTAAGCGATACCATGAATTTAATTGCCTGAAAGATTTTACCTACTATATATCGTCGCACTTTAAAGCAACGTGAATGGAGAGCCGTCATGGGACTGATTGACCGCATCAAACGAGTAATTCGCGCTAATACCAACGATTTAGTTAACAAAGCCGAAGATCCAGAAAAAGTGCTAGAACAAACCGTTGCCGAAATGCAAGACGATTTAGTACAACTGCGACAAGCCGTAGCCAGTGCGATCGCTACTACTAAGCGTACCGAAAGACAAGCAAGTCAAGCCGATTCTATCGCTCAAGACTGGTACAGCCGCGCTCAATTAGCCTTAAATCAAGGAAATGAAATTTTAGCCAAAGAAGCCCTAACTAAGCGCAAATCTTATCAAGAGACGGCTACAGCCCTCCAAGCTCAAAGGACAGAGCAAAGCAGTGTCGTTAATAGAATCAAAAAAGATATGCAGACTTTAGAATTAAAAATTGGCGAACTAAAAACAAAAAAAGATATGTATATTGCTAGAGCGCGCTCGGCGACAGCTTCTCAAAGGTTAAATGAGATGCTAGGAGGAGTCAATACTACAAGTTCTTTAAATGCCTTCGCCCAAATGGAAGAAAAAGTATTGCAACTAGAAGCTCAATCAGAGGCGATCGCCGAATTGGGAACTGATGACTTGCAAAAACAATTCAATTCTTTAAGTTCTACTAGCGATATAGAAGCTGAACTTGCTGCTATGAAAGCACAATCCCAAAACACCGCCCAACTTCCCCCGGTAGAAGAATTGAAGTAGCTTTGTTAGTATAGCTATTAGTAAAAATTGCTTAAGATTTGTCCTTGTAAACCTGAAACGGAATTAATAACAGTTATGGGATTATTCGATCGCATTAGCCG
>JACCVJ010000143.1 GCA_013698215.1 Tatlockia sp.
CATTAATACCATTTTTAAGTGAGCCTACTATTGCTCGTCCCCTAGCTATAAATTATCAATACCCAGAACTAATAAGTCCTAGAATTAATTCATCAATTTGTTATATGGAAACCAAAGATGGTAAAACCTTTAATTTCAACATCTTATGTGCAAAAGAAGTCAAACAATTAGATACAAATTTAGCTCCTGTCCTTAAGCCTATAAATTCATCAACACAGCCAATTAACTTTAGGTTGAAAAATAGTTCTATTTCTACCAAATGCTACTTTGTAAACAGCAACGGTCGCCCCTGTAATAGTAACAATTAATATTCTTCTAGCGCACTTAACATTTATAGCAGGCAAAATTACCTCTATTCTCCGTTCTTACGGATTTATTTAAAACCGCCTCCGAGACATTGCATCGGGCTTAAACTTTAACTCTTATCACTATTATGCAAGGGCAAATTTTAGACCCCCAGATTAGTCTAGGGGTTTTTTATTGAGAATTTTAACTTACTCTTGGGAGGCAGTTTCAAGCTCTGAATCTGAATCTGAATCTGAATCTGAGCTTGACTCTAATTCCTCTGGAGGAGCCGCAGCTACGGGAGGTTTGGGCTTTGTGGGTTTGGGCCCGCGCATCAAAGCCATATTCATGGGCGGTGTCGCTGGTTCTTCTTCCCGATTAGAGCCTTTTCCTCTGTTTTTAGACCTTTCTTTGCCTGGTATGGAAGGAAGCACTTTACGCTTTTCCGGTGATACGGTCGCAGCGTCAAGATTATCTTCAACGGCGCTGGGTTGAGTTTCCTGTATTTCTGCTTCAACTTCACTAGGAGGAGCGATTGGATCGGATTTTTTAATCGGCAATGCGATCGCAACTTCAAGATTGTCTTCAACAGCGTTGGGTTGAGTTTCCTGGGTTTCTACCTCAACTTCACTAGGAGGAGCGATTGGACGCTCGGATTTCTTAATCGGACGTTCCACCATAAATTTTGCACATTTATTTATTAGTATTTTTGCACTGTCCTAGTATTTTAAGGAAGTTCAAACCCAAATTAAAGTTGTAGCACAGCAACGTTGACTCAAGATCGCTAGGCTAAAAAAGTCTTCTCCTTTAAACAGTATTAGCAATAGAGGACTTAATACTGCTAGTATCAACCACCAAGGCTCCTTTAGATTGTCCGTTTTGCCCTACCGGGCGACGCGCTTCAATCAAACTAATTGCCCGGTTGACGGTTTCCGGTAAAACTACCACTAAACCACCGTTAGGAGCTTCATCTAGAGCTTTATTAATTGCTTCGGTTTCATCTAAAACTATTTGGTAATTGCAATCTGGCTTGACTTGAACAATACCTTTAGCAATCAATTGGGCAGCCGATCCCCGCTCTCGTCCGCGCGTGTCGTCATCTTCTTTAACGATGATCCGATCAAATATTTGTGCCGATAGCTTGCCTAAAGTTACAAAATCCTCATCGCGGCGATCGCCTGGCCCGCCAATTACTCCCACTCGCTCCCCCGGCCAATTGCGGACAAAGCCTCCCAACGCTTCGTAGCTGTGGGGGTTGTGAGCGTAGTCTATCAGGGCGTTGTAGCCACCCAAATCAAACATATTCATCCGCCCTGGTGTTTGGCTCACCGAAGCGCGGAAGGTAGTTAAACCCGTGCGGATTTGCTCAATAGTTACCCCTTGGGCAAAAGCTGCCACACTAGCAGCCAAAGCATTGGCAATCATAAAGGGCGCTCTTGCTTCCATAGTTAAAGGTACATTGATGGCTTGCTCAATTCTTAGCGTCCAATCGCCCTTTAGAATAGACAGGTAGCCGTTTTCGTAAGCCGCCGCCAAACCGCCTTGCCCAATGTGCTGTTGTACCAAAGGATTATTTAAGTTCATGGTAAAGTAGGCAAGCTCAGAATTAACGCGCGATCGCATTTGAGCTACTAATTCATCATCCGCATTTAGTACGGCATAACCCTTGGGCGTTACAGCTTCAGCCACTACACTTTTTAAATGTGCCATCTGATTTACGGTGTCAATGTCACCAATGCCCAAATGATCGGCGGCAACGTTTAGCACTATGCCCACATCTGCCGCATCAAAAGCTAGACCAGAGCGGAGAATTCCTCCCCGTGCCGATTCTAATACAGCTATTTCTACAGTGGGATCTTGCAAAATTAGTTGAGCGCTTTGAGGCCCTGTGTTATCTCCTGGCTCTACTAAATAATCGCCGATATAAGTGCCGTCAGTAGTTGTAAAGCCTACCGTCTTCCCGGTTTGCTTCATAAGATGAGCCAGCAGCCTGGTAGTAGTAGTTTTGCCGTTTGTTCCAGTAACAGCTAATATCGGAATTCTGCTGGGTTTACCGGGAGGAAATAGCATATCTAGTACGGCTCCAGCGACATTGCGGGGTATGCCTTGACTGGGGCATACGTGCATTCTAAAACCTGGGGCGGCGTTTACTTCTACAATTACGCCATTTACATCGCGTAACGGCTTGCTAATATCTGTCGTAACAATATCGATCCCGGCAATATCTAAGCCGATAATTTTTGCTACTCGTTGCGCCAACCAGACATTTTCGGGATGAATATCATCAGTACGATCTACCGCAATACCGCCTGTACTTAGGTTGGCTGTGGCTCGCAGGTAGCAGATTTCGCCTTTGGGTAACACAGAATTTAGCTCGTAGCCTTGCCTTTGTAGTAAGGCTTCGCTAGTACGATCTACCTCAATTCGGGTCAAGACATTTTCGTGTCCCTCTCCCCGGTGGGGATCTTGGTTAATGATTTCAATTAATCTAGCTACCGTATTTTCTCCGTCACCGATCACATGGGCGGGTACGCGCTCGGCTACCGCTACGACTTTACTATCAACCACTAGCACCCGATGATCGCTCCCGACATAGTAGCGCTCGACAATTACCGATTTTGAAACTTCTTTAGCCGCATCGTAAGCACTCTCGGCTTCCTCTAGCGTCCGAATATCAATAGTAATACCTCTGCCATGATTGCCATCAAGGGGCTTAATTACAATGGGATAACCGCCGACATCTTCCAGCGCTTGGGTCAATTCGTCTAAATAATCAATTACCGTACCTCTTGGGACTGGTACTCCGGCACTTGCTAGTATGCGCTTAGTACCTTCTTTATCCGAAGCAAGCTCTACCCCTAATATCCCTGTGCGATCGCTCATTGTTGCTTGCAATCGCTGTTGATAAACACCATACCCCACTTGAATCAAAAAGCGAGTATCGAGAGCCATCCAGGGAATACCCTTTAATTGAGCTTCTTTGACAATTGATTCGGTGCTTGGCCCTAAAGACGCATCTTGAGCCAATTCTCTCAAGTCTTGCAAATCTCGCTCTAGGTCTTCTTTGGCATAACTACCTTTTTCTACAATACTTTGACACAGGCGCACGGCGGCTCTAGCAGCATAACGTCCGGCTTGTTCGTCTTGATACTCAATGACTACTTGATATATTCCCGCGCTAGAGGTTTCGCGGGTACGACCAAAACCCGCTTCCATCCCCGCCAATTCTTGCAATTCTAGGGCTACGTGTTCGATAATATGTCCCATCATCGTCCCTTCTCTTACCCGGCTAAAAAAGCCACCCCGGCAGCCTGGAGAGCAAAAGTGTTCTTCCAAACTTGGCAACGCCGTTACTAACCCTTCATAAAAGCCGGGAATTTCATTGGAGGGCGATTCTGCAAGTTCTTCTAAATCGAGCCGCATGACTATGAGTTTGTGTCGTCGAATGCTCCAATAGTTGGGCCCGCGTAACGTCTGGATTTTTAATATTCTCATGTCTATATGCGTTTGTTTATTCGCCACCAATTAAATAGTTTCCCCTTGGAATTGACTAATTAACTGTTCGTGGATAACAGTTTTTAGATTGATATTTGTGCTTGTAGTTGTCAACTAACTACCAGCAGAAAAAATTGCTAACTTTCCTGCTTTTACCGCCTAGTCTACAGGTAGTTGGGTAGAAATTTGCTGCACGGGAGCTAAAACCTTGCGTTGGTTGAGATGATAGCGATCGCCATGACTAAGCACGTGCAAGCGTAAATTGTGCAAGCTTAAGGGATCTGTAGCCCCTACCCTAGGCTGATTTGTATAACAGTTTGCCCCAGGATCGA
>JACCVJ010000155.1 GCA_013698215.1 Tatlockia sp.
TGCTATTGCAGATTTCTGGAGAACTACTAGGTTACAGGTTTATGAAAGTTGGCGATAAAGTTCGGATTACTGAATCAATCATTGTTTACCATCACCCAGAGCATCGTAGTCAAGCGTTCGATCTCAAAGGCTCAGAGGGGGAAGTTATCGCCCTTGTCACCGAATGGCATGGTAGACCCGTAAGTGCTAATTTGCCGATAGCCGTTCAATTTAGTAAAAAATTCAAGGCGCATTTACGAGAAGATGAATTAGAAGTAGTATCCTAGCGCCGTTTAAAACGGAACCAACCCAAGATATTTAGGTCGCCGCGCATTTGCTCTATTTCTTGACGATGCTTTTGGGCGGTGGTATGATACCAGGCACAATAAATTTTTTTATCATCGCGGATTTTTACTTCTTGGTAAAATTCCCTAGTGGAAGAAATAGCGGCGAAAGTTTCTGGAATAATTGGCGATAAAGGTGCGGGGATAATCTGCTGGAGTTCTTCAGGCATAATTGCACAAGTGGTATTGTTGCAATTATAGAACTTGCTCTAAAGGTTCTTAGGCGTTTGGCGCAAACTGGCGAAAGCGTTAATATGTATTTGAAGCTAACAAATGCTCTGAAGCAAGATTTTAAGCAATGGCATCAGAACAAGCAGTTAAAGAATATCTTGCTTACTGGTTTCAATTAGGCAAGAAAGTAGTAATTGGCGATCGCAGTCAAACTGTAATACCGCAACAGATTATGCAGGGTGAAGGCTACAGCCAAGAATTTGAAAACTGTTGGCAGCAAATCACCTCTCCCAATGTAAGAGATAGTTATTTAGAAGGCACTATCGAAACCATTAGCGAACTATTGACCGAAAATTGGCAATATTAGTCCCTGCGCTCGGTGTACAATACCTGTACCCCGTCTAGACGTGGGCATAGCGTCGTTACTTTGTCCCTGCACCGATTTAAGTAATTGGCCCAACACCAAATTACCCGTACCGCGATCGCCAGTGAATAGTCAAGCTAAATTAACAGCTATTTGCGATCGCCTAGAAAATCGGACTTGAGGAAGTTAGCGATCGTCAACTAGCTCTAGTTCTCTGCGTCTAGGTACTTCGTAGCTAAAAAAGTCGTAAGCCATTTTGGTATTGGGAAAAATAGCACGGGCTTCAGCTAATAAATCTTTAAATTCGATCGGATTACCCGGAGCGTAACGCGGACTAAAGTGGGTCATAATCAACTGCTTTACTCCCGCCGCCAAAGCCGTCTGTGCTGCCATTGTTGAAGTAGAATGCAAGCGCTGGAAAGCAAGATCGGCATCTCTATGAGCAAAAGTTGCTTCATGAATGAGTAAATCCGCATCCATCGCCAAAGATACAGCATTGTCACAAAAAACCGTATCCGTGCAGTAAGCAATCTTTCGTCCTATCTCCGTCTCACCGCACAAATCTTTACCGTTAATAGTTCGTCCATCCAGCAAAGTCACGGTTTCCCCACGTTTGAGTTGTCCGTAAACTCTCCCTGGGGGAATTTCTAGAGCTTTAGCTTTATCAATATCAAATCGTCCAGAGCGGTCTTTTTCGGTTACGCGGTAGCCAAAAGTAGTAACGCGATGGGTAAGCAAGTCGCAAATGACTGTAAATTCGTCATCTTCGTAAACTATCCCCGGTTGCACGGTATGAACTTGGACGGGGTACGAAAAATGAGTTCCAGAATAACGCCGACAAGCAGTGAGATATTCGTTAAGGTTAGGGGGGCCATAAATATCAACGCGGCTGGTATTACCCGCCAAACCACAGGTAGCCAAAAGTCCCATTAAACCAAAAATGTGATCGCCGTGTAGATGAGTAACAAAAATCCGCGTTAGTTGACTAATTTTTAAGTCACTACGCATAACTTGATGCTGGGTTCCTTCCCCACAGTCAAACAACCACAACTCGCCCCTTTGGGGTAAACGTAAAGCCACACTGGAAACATTACGCGAACGAGTAGGTACGCCGGAACTTGTTCCTAAAAATGTAATCTGCACTTAATGTTAGTCAACCTTATTTGCGATCGCTTTTTCTATGGTGGCACGGGAAGTATAGTGAGGAGCAGGACGAAACTTTTATTTAACTACTGCTTTCTTATTATTTGATGATTCAACGAAAAATAGCTAATTTATTAGTTTAATTGGAATTTACTAATAACACTCTTACTTGGAGAAAACCTGCATGAATTTACGCCTATTATTAGCTCAATTTACTAAACGTCCTTGGTTGCTGACTATGCTGCTGTGGGTAGCTTTAGTTGTCCCGGCGCAAGGAGCGGTACAGTTAAGAGTTGCCGTAGAAAAAGGTGTCGCGCGGCTCAAAGTTGGCAGTTCAACCAATGCCATAGTTAAGGATGCTTCGGGGCAAAAACTAGGCGATATTGCGGCAATGAATGCCTTTTATGCAACCCCCAGCGAGGGCGGAGTTGCTGTAGATACAATGCGCGCGGGGGCGGTGTGGATCGAACCGTTGGCGGGAGGTTATGTTTATATCGGCGACTTTTGGTATCGGGGCGAAGTTTTAGTAATTCCTTCAAACAAAGGCTTAACGGCAATTAATTATGTCGATTTAGAACAATACCTTTACAGCGTCCTAGGCAGCGAAATGAGTGCCAGTTGGCCCTTAGAAGCGCTCAAAGCTCAAGCAGTAGCAGCCCGTACCTATGCTATTTACAAGCAGCAAAAGGAACGCAATGCTTTTTATGATCTCAGCAATACTCAAGCATCTCAAGTTTATAAAGGTGTCGCTAAAGAATTTAGTAGCACTCAGACGGCAGTAAATTCTACGGCAGGACAGGTACTAACTTACAATAATCAGTTAATTTTGTCAGTTTTTCATGCGTGTTCGGGCGGACGTACAGAAAATGTTGAGGATGTATGGTCTGAAGCCTTACCTTATCTGCGTGGCGTTCAAGATTATGATCAAGATGTAACTCAATGTCAGTGGGTGAAAAGCTTTTCACCAGAGGAGCTAAATAAGCGGATCTCAGGGGTAGGGAATGTAGTTTCAATTACCCCAACCCTGACTACTAACGGCAGCATTAAGTCAATGAAAATTGTGGGAACGAGCGGTACGCGGGAGTTAAAAGGAGAAGCAGTACGCAACGCTTTAGGCTTAAAAAGTACCCGTTTTACCATTACTCAAGAACCCACAGGTTTACGCTTTGATGGACGCGGTTGGGGTCATGGCTTAGGGTTGAGTCAGTGGGGGGCGTACAATTTAGCGGCGCGAGGCATCAATTACAGGCAGATTTTGGGGCATTACTACAGTGGGACTAAACTTAGTACGATTAAAGCTAAGTAAAAGGGAATTGAATTATTACCCATTCCCTTTTATTAATGCCCAGATTCTCTTAATCGGCGCTGCCACTCTGCGTCAATTTGGTCTGAATTTTCAGCTTCTTGATCTAGGAGATCGGTTTCGGTGGTGTAGGCTAAATCCTCGTTAGTAATTACGTTTTGGGCGGCAAATTGACGGGCGTAGGCAATTTTTTGTTTTACGGTAGAGTCAGCTAACTGTAAGCTTCGCTCTTGACGTTGGGCATTGCGATCGCCTATTTTTGTATTGCGCCGCTTCAGCCAAAAATAACGTACCAAAGGAACGCCTAAAAACGCCGCTCCATACCCTAGTAGCAACCAATAAATAGCCTGGACAAAGCCTACAAGTCCCCCGGCGGCAACATCTGCAAGCAAACTACCTAAAAATAATGCTCCGCCTAAATTCAGCACTCCTAACCCAATACTTAGCCCTAATTGTCCCGAACTTGCGGCGCTAAAACGCTGGGGTAATTCTTGTAAGTAAGGTGGTATAGATACAAGCTGCTGTTGCCTTGAGGCGTAAGATTGCAATTCAGGAAATACATACACAAGATTTCCTTCAGGGCTGACCATTGGTTGCCCGTTAAACCTAGTTAGCACGGGCAGCATATAGTCTTCGTACTCTTGAGCGTATCCTGAGCCAATATTGTCTAAATAGGGCGCTATCTGCTCTCCTACCACCGCACCGCGATTAGTACGAATTACGGCGGCGATTTCTTTCTGGCGGCGTTCTTCTAAGTCTGCGTTGGGATTGCCATCGCCAAATAGAAACGAGAAAATTGCCTCAAAAAAGTTTAATTCACTTTCTTCCCTTCGCCGCTCTTGATATCGCCTGTCGTAGTCTGGGGAGAATACTCCAAACCAATTAGGGCCAATCCAGAAGTAAGGCATGAAAAACGAACTACCACCGCCATAACTAGGACTTCTATTATCGTCATCGCTGCTTTGATTGGCGGCAGTCAAAAGCACAAAGATGGTGACAATAATTAGAGCAATGGAAGCAAGTAATAAAACTCCAAAAGATATACGAATCAAGTAAAATAATACTCGCCAAACTTTTTTCCACCACTCTTGCAGCCGCAAGCGCAAAAACTTGTTCCGCAAAACCGCCCGTAGGTTTTTGGGAAATAGATACACAATTTCCCCAGTTTCAGCTACTTGCAAGTGTCCGCCGACATCGGTTGCTAGAGCCAGTAGTCCTTGCTCAGCTAAATTTACATTAAATCCTGCCTGGGTCGCTACATCGCCAACAGTGACGCGATAACCCAGTTGTTCCACAGCCTCCATGATGGCGGGATTTGGAGCCATGCCCTTCCCTCAAGTAAAATTATTTCGTCTACTTCTAGTATAAAGTTCTATTTGTTTGGCGTTAGCTCTAGCTGGGGCGTAAATCCGTACTTCTTTTATCATCAACTTTAAATTGGATCTAGCTTATAAATATTTTGCTCCCAGTTTGCGCCATCAAACGGCACTATTTCAAAGCGAGATAATATATCATCGCCATCGAGACAGTGCAGATTGACGCTGAAACCATCGGGATGCGATCGCGGTGTATAAAAGCTATGAATGCCACAAATTCGGCAGAATGTATGTTTGGCAACCCCTGTATTAAACGTATAAGTAGTTAACTCCTCCGCACCTTGCAATAAAGTAAACCTTTCCGATGAGACGATTAAATGCAAAAACCCTTTTTTCAAACAAATTGAGCAGTTGCATTCATCTACTTTATATTTATCTACAACTACTCGAAACCTTACAGCGCCACAATGACAACCGCCTTCAAAAGTATCTAATGTAGTCATAGGGAATTAGCGAGGATTACGGAGTTTTTCTAGTTTAGAAACACGAGCTTGCAATTTATTTACCTGCTCCTTGGTTTCAATTGCTAAAGTTGCCAGATTGTCAAACATTTGTTCGCGGCTTAATTGTGGCTGTTTGCGTCCCGAATTTATTGGCAATGGAGAAGGAGATACTGGGTATCCTCTACTTAGTTGGCTAATTTGAGCTTCTAGACGATTTAACCGCGATTCTAGTCTAGAAATATCCGCTTGTAGATTGAACTGCGATTGTTGGGAAAATGCCGCACTATTTAACCCATACCAGCTAATTGTTACCAAAATTGTTGTTAGACAAAGTAGTAAAACTCTTTTATACATCGTTAGTCTGGTTGTAAAGA
>JACCVJ010000165.1 GCA_013698215.1 Tatlockia sp.
CCAGTTATCGCTGCTGACTTAGTTGGTCGTGCTGTCTTGCCTGCTGATACGTTCATTCCTGACATAACCTCCGGTCAATTTATTACTTCTGCTAACGGACGAACACCTCCTTTCATAAATCAGCAACCTGTGCAAGGTTTTTCGGCAGTTCTAAGTAATGGTGATGGTAGCTACCTAGTGATGTCTGACAATGGGTTTGGAGCAAAGACAAACTCGTCTGATGCCCTGCTTCGCTTTTACAATGTTACCCCTGATTTTAAAACGGCAACTGGAGGGTCAGGCAACGTTACAATCAACTCCTTTGTTACTCTCCGCGACCCAGACAATAAAGTCAACTTTCCAATCGTTGCGTCGCAAACTAATTACCCGAACGGTGAAAATAATATCCCCGTCGACCCAGCAATCCAGAGTAATCGCTTGCTCACAGGAGCAGACTTCGACATCGAATCTTTCCGCCAGGTTTCTGACGGGACATTTTGGTTTGGAGATGAGTTTGGCCCATTTCTATTACATACAGATGCTACTGGGAAGGTTCTAGAATCACCCGTTCCCCTGCCTGGTGTACAGTCGCCACAGAACCCATTTCTTGAGAGTGGTACGGCAAATCTACCAAGTAGTCGCGGTTTTGAAGGTATGGCTCTTAATGCCTCTGCTACCAAACTCTATCCACTTCTGGAGGGAGCGCTTACTACCGAACCAAACCAACGTCGGCTAATTATTAATGAATTTGATCTTGCTAGTAAGTCATACACCGATAAGCAGTTTTTTTACCAGATGGAGGCAACGGCTGGTAGTGGTCAAGCTATTGGCGATTTCACTGCTGTAGATGACAATAAATATTTAGTAATTGAGCGGGACAGTAATCAAGGTGCGGAGGCAGCATTTAAGAAAATTTTTCTCGTAGATTTTACCCAAATTGATAGTGATGGAAATCTGATTAAGCGAGAGTTAGTAGACTTGTTAAATATTGCCGATCCGAATAATCTTGCAGGTGCAAATGAGCCATTCAGGTTTCCTTTTGTCACTATCGAGTCTGTTCTTCCTATTGATGACCAGACATTGTTAATCATTAATGACAATAATTATCCCTTCAGCACGGGTCGAACCCCTGGAGTGCCAGATAACAGTGAGTTTATTCAGGTTCGTTTAGAGCAACCGCTTGGTCTTACCCCTGTACCGGAACCATCGTCATTATTAGGAGCGATCGCTTTTGGTATTTTAGGTATGGGATTTGCGCTCAAACGCAAACTAGAAAAACTGAAACCGTTTTAATGTTCTTTTGAAAGCTAATGGCGGTGATTTGCCCCATCGCCCATGGCATTTTATAAATTGCTACAAGTTGGGGTTATCAATTTAGAAGCAAGTAACAGATCTAAAACATTACCCAATACAGCACCGCAAACCATCAGATAGGATGAAATTATGAACATGAGGCGGAAGAGACAGGTTTTAGGAGTTTCCGAGGGAGCCGTAAAAGAGCGGATTTTATTCATCAACTGAATCTTCCGAGTGGTTGCATAGAAAAAATCTTTACCAATCAGGTTTTCTAACCTCAAGAATTTTTTGCAACCCAACCCTTTCTTAGCATTACCCTATTTTTAAAAGTTTGAGTAGAGTTGCAGTTAGGACACTTCATTAATTCTATTTTGAACTATTTAACATTATGCTTGCAGCAACACAGCCATAAAAAGCAATAATCAAGACTTAACCTAGATGCAAAGCAGTATTAAAGTTACGCTGCTAAACTCTCTGGTGATTCATCAAGGAGGAGAGTATGCAGAAATTTGACTTTGAGCGCGTATTATCAAGTCGAGTAAAACGGCGCCAAGTATTAATTGGAACGGGTGCTTTAACAGGTTTAGCGATCGCAAGTCAATGGTCTAACAAAGTTATTGCCCAACCTCGATTCTCAGCTTATCCCTTTAGTTTAGGAGTTGCTTCCGGTGAACCACTAGCAAATGGTGTAGTCTTGTGGACGCGACTAGCACCAGATCCCCTTAATGGTGGCGGAATGCCAGGGTATAATGTGCCAGTGCAATGGCAAGTCTCTGATGACGAGAACATGAGACGGATAATCCGCAGTGGTACAGAAATCGCTACCCCACAATTAGGGCATTCTGTTCACGTAGAAGTAGAAGGGTTAAGACCTGCTCAGTGGTATTGGTATCAGTTTAGAGTAGGCGATGAAGTAAGTCCGATTGGGCGTACTCGTACTGCTCCGGGTTTTGGCTATCGTATAGATCGGTTTCGCTTTGCCTTTGCTTCTTGCCAGAACTGGCAAAGCGGCTACTACACGGCATATAAGTACATGGCTCAAGAAGACCTCGATCTTGTTGTTCATTTAGGAGATTATATTTACGAGGGCGCTCCCACTCCAAGCGCTGTCCGGCAACATGATGGTAACGGAGAACCAACAACGGTGGAGGGGTACCGCAACCGCTATGCCTTGTATAAATCTGACCAAAACCTCCAAGCCGCACACGCTGCCTTTCCTTGGATTACAACTTGGGACGACCACGAAGTTGATAATAACTACGCCGGCGATGTGCCTCAAGATCCAGCCCTGCAATCGCGTGAGGCATTCTTAGCTCGTCGGGCGGCGGCTTACCAGGTGTACTACGAACACTTGCCCCTGCGACGGTTCTCTCTGCCTACAGGGGCAGATATGCAGTTATACCGACGTTTGACCTTTGGCAACCTAGCCGAGTTCAATGTGCTAGACACTCGTCAATACCGCAGTGACCAAGCTTGTGGCGACGGAACTAGGATTAATTGTACTGAAGCTCTAGAGTCATCGCGGACGATAACAGGTCAAAAGCAAGAGCAATGGTTGTTTCAAGGGTTAGCTAAATCTCAAGCTCGTTGGAATATTCTTGCTCAACAAGTATTCATGGCACAGAGGGATTTTGAGCCGGGAGCAGAAGTTCGCCTAAGTATGGATGCTTGGGATGGTTATGCAGCCTCACGCGATCGCCTTTTCCAATTTTTGCAGCAAAGGCAGCCTGCAAACCCTGTAGTATTAACAGGCGATGTTCATGCTAATTGGGTAGCTGACCTCAAAGCTGATTTCAACAACCCAACATCAAAAACTATCGGCACAGAGTTTGTTGGGACTTCAATTAGTACGGGTGGAGATGGGTCAGATACTAACGCAAACACTGAAGCAATCCTAGCAGAAAACCCCCATATCAAGTTCTTTAACAATCAGCGCGGTTATGTGCGCTGCGAACTTACACCCCAACGTTGGCAGAGCGACTACCGTACTGTGGCGGCGGTTACTATATTAGATGCTCCGATTACAACTAGGGCTTCTTTTGTTGTTGAGAACGGACGACCAGGCGCTCAACGTCTTTAGGTAACATGGTTCAAGAGAAAACAAATTTCAGATGAAAAAGTGGCGTTGCTAAAACTGTGATGATTTTCCGATAGTTGTCTATAAAAAAATCAAAGTTTCAAATGGAATTAGCAACGCCTGATTTCCTTGTATACAAAGAGATATCTCATGACAAAAATCACTGAGAAGTTACTCGCTACACATAGCTGTAGCCACCCACAATACTAAACCCTTGGAACCACAATCAGGATCTTGCATAGTTTTGGTGAAACCGAAAAAAGCGATGCCCTATTTGCGGCGGCTATGCGATTGCACAATTGTTGCTCTGCTCAGTCACAGGTTGAGGGCTTCGGAATTATCAGTGCTTAACATCATGTGGGCAGAAAAAAGAAGCTATCTTGCCCCTAGTGGCAGCTATGCTACACCTAACAGCAAAACCTAACTAAGCTCTTTTTCTCCAAGGACCCCAAATAGCAAAAGTAATTCCAGGGCTTTAAATATTCAGGAACATAGTTTGACCATCGGGCGAAAAGCAGACACCAGCAAACTCAGAATCATTGAATGGATTACGAGCAAACTGGTAAAGTTGTCCTCTGGAATTAACTCCAACAACATAGTCGGTGCCATTCCCATCCTCACAGAGAAATAGATCGCCAAAAGGGGACAAAATGACGTTATCCGGGTTTTCTAATACCGTTCCATCTTCTGGTTCAGCAAATAGCTCAATGGTACCGCCGTCTTGGGGATATCTACTAGGAATATAGCGCCAAACCTGACCTTTCCCAGTAGCACCACCACTAGTGCAGGCAAAGTACACCTCGCCATTACCATAGGTAGCACCTTCTCCACGAGAAAACTGAGCGGCTCCTTTAGCAAATCCTTCAACTCTTACGGTGTCAAGTACAGGATTTACATCTTCAATGCGAACCCACTCCACCGCTAGGGGTTTACCTATAGTGAAACCTGTCTTGGTTATGGCTTGAGGTCGATCTTTAATTCTTAAAGCCTCTAAAACTCCTCCTGCTTGTAAGACTCCTGGTTGGTTTGGGATGAAGCGATAGAACAGGCTACTACCACTATCTTCAGTTTGATATACGATTCCAGTTCTAGGATCTACAGCAACAGCTTCATGGTTAAAACGACCCATCCCTACAAGGGGGATGGGGTCTACAGGTTCAGTGGCGCTGGATGGAACCTCAAAATTATAGCCGTGATACTTAGAAACATTGTTTGCGCCATTTGGTGTATTAGACGCTGGAGTAGAAGTATTTTCTTCACAGCTAATCCATGAACCCCAGGGAGTTGCGCCGCCAGCACAATTACGATAAGTACCTGCAAGGGATACATAGTCTTTGATTAGTTCCCGATTTGAGCCTAAAATTAAAGTAGTTGTGCCACCGCGATTAAGTGGGTCATACTTTTTGATTTCTGGCGCTTCAACTTTTGTGCTAGAACTTGGACTAAGCTCGTGATTGCGAACCAAGACAGTAGTTCCTCTAGCTCCACGAAAGGCAGCCATCCCATCATGACCACCGGGAACAGGATTTTTGTCACTCATCATGTCACCAGTTCTAGAAAAGGCTCGATATTGAAATCCTTTAGGTAAATCTAATAAATTATTAGGATCGGCTTGAAGCGAACCGTAGCCTTGTCCAACTATTGGTCTACCTCCAGCTTCTCTAGCATAGAGAGCTTTTAAGGGGTCAGCAAGAACAGCACAAGAAGCACCGACACTTGCTAGGGCAAAGAATTTGCGACGCGATACAGTCATATTATTTTGCGACTTTTTCTATACACGTCAACA
>JACCVJ010000198.1 GCA_013698215.1 Tatlockia sp.
AGACTGCCGATTTCAGCAAATGCTTTGGCGACAGTTTCCTCATCCATCACATCGATCGAAATGGTTGTCACTTCCTCTCCAATTAAGACCTTGGCTTGTTCAAGCTTGGTCGATGAACGTCCAAGAATCACTATCGATGCACCCTCAGCCTGAGCCATTTTCGCAACAGCTAAACCAATTCCAGAGCTACCACCAACCACCACAACCTTCTGACCAGACAACCGCATAGCTACCACCTAAATTTCAACCCTTAAGGTTTATTCCACCAGACCTCTACAGTTTACTCATGAATTAAATTTAGATAAATAGGGGTTTCAGAAAATTTAAAGTGAAAAATATTCATGAATAGAACCATGATTTTTATATGATTTGGGAGTGCATTATGGAAAAATTTAAGGCGATCGCAACCTTTTTGCGAGTCGTAGAAGCAAAAAGTTTTGCCCAAGCTGCTAATTTGCTTGAGCTAACGCCTTCTGCGGTTAGTAAATCTACTTCGGCTCTGGAGGCTGAACTAGATGTTCAACTCCTGAAACGCTCAACTCGGACACTAAGCTTGACCCAAGATGGTGTTATTTTTTATGAGCGATGCCGGAGACTTTTCGATGAATATGATGAGATAGAAGCAACCTTACGGGGTTCATACCAAGCTCCTCAAGGGCGTTTAAGAGTTGATATGCCAATTGTTGTAGCAAGGTTCATTGTCTTACCTGCACTGTCGGAATTTTTGAATCGATGTCCGCAGGTGCAATTAGAACTAGGTGTTAACGATCGTCCGATTGACTTGATTCAGGAAGGCTATGATGCAGTCGTGAGAATTGGCAAATTGAAGAACTCTAGATTGCTGATACAGCCGCTTTCAACAATTCGGTTATTTACCTATGCGTCACCAGACTATTTGGCTAGCTATGGAGAACCCACAACACCTGAAGCTCTGTCGAAGCATAACTGTCTGCCCTATATCTACAGACCATCTGGGCAACTAGCTGATTGGTTGTTTGAACGCGATGGAGCGCGGTTTTCTTTATCGGTGACGGGAAATTTCTGCTCAAACGATCCTGAAGCTTTAATTGGCGCAACATTAGCCGGCATTGGCATTCACCAAACTGCCAGTTTTACAGTCACTAAATATCTTCAATCCGGTACTCTCCAACCCATTTTGACTCGCTATAGTAGCCTTGGTCTTCCTGTTTCGTTGCTTTATCCACCAACACAGTATCTTTCGGCAAAAGTGCGCGTGTTTGCTGAATTTTTGCAGGAACAATTTGCGCGATCGCACAACAAAGACAATTTCTCGATTCCTCATACACCAGCAACCTGAGCGGCATAATAAAACATTTAACAGAAATTCAACTAACTTAAGCAATATACTTAACTGGCTCTTTGCAAAATACTTTGCCACTTCCTCCGCAAATAAGCCCAAAGCGGAAAATCTAAAAATTCAATTACTAACTGAGCAATAATTCCTAAATGCAAGCAAAAAGTCAACCCCGTCCAAAAAATAGGGAACCAAGACAATGTGCTACTAGCTACAGGCGGTCTAACGTAAACTGTAATGCCAATTAAAGTAGTAGGCAAAACAACAAAGGCGATCGCACCCAACCAATAACCCCAGCCTACTTCTACATTTTTTAATCGCCTTTCACTCCAAGCATTACCATTCCATCGCCATGTTAAAGGTGGCTGTCTATCTGCCATTTGCAACTGTTGTTTTTCATAGTCCGCAGTAAAGATATGACGGCAAAATTGACACGCCATCGCCTCCATCAAAGGCATAGTAGCAATTTCACCCACATGGCAAATTGGGCAAGGATAAACTTCTTGATTACTGAGGTATCTAGCGGATTTGTTTAAATCTTGCATAGATAAAATAACTTGTATAGGAGCTTAATTAAGATCAATTATTGCGATGGTTATTATCATAATGAACCCTTGCCCCCGCCCATTGGAGTTTTTCGCGCAAGGTGTGATAGTAAGAGTAGTTTTCTTCTAAAATAATAAACTTAGCTTGATGCTCAGACATCCTTACATCTACCCGTTGTCCGGGCCAAATAGATGTACCTAAAACACTATCAGTCCATAACTTAGTATTAAGCTCGTAATCGGCTAAGGGCCAAACGCTAACGACAGAACCCGCAGGCAAAATTAACGGACGGCTAGAAAGACTCATCGGACAAATCGGCGTAACGATAATGGCTTTCATGCCATCATGGACTATAGGCCCGTTAGCAGACACAGTATAGCCTGTAGAACCCGTAGGCGTTGCAATAATTAACCCATCACCTTGATACTGATCGACGATTTCCCCATCAATATCCATTTCTAAAATAGATGTAATCATGCGGTCAGCTGAGGCGGGTTTAATGCACATTTCGTTGAGGGCGAGGTATTTATCGCTCATCAATTCGGTGTTAGTGCGATCGCCTTCATAAATTGCCGCCTGCAACATCATCCGTCTTTGAATCGCATAGCGATCGGCGAGTAAACGTTGCCATACTTCCTCTGAACGCTTAAATTCCTCAAAAGCCTCCGTCAAAAAACCCAAATGCCCCCCCACATTCACCGCCAAAATCGGGATGTTGTGAGGGGCTAAATGTCTTGCTGCTGTTAGTACCGTGCCATCGCCGCCCAATACTATAGCCAGATCGATCGGCCCGCTTGCAGAGGCTAAAAACACTGGATAAGGGTTATCTTTTGGGCCGCTTGGCCCCATGAGAATGCGGCAATCGAGGCTTTCTAATTGCCGCGCGCATTTCTCCGCCCATTGGCGACTCTGGGCATCGGCGGCTTTATGAGCAATAATAACCTGCTTTAACTCCACCCGTTTACCACTTCAAAAGGTTAAATTGCTCCATATCCACCGTATCGCGGTTACGATAAATAGTTAGCACGATCGCAAGACCCACCGCCGCCTCCGCAGCAGCCACCGTTAGCACAAATACTGTAAATACTTGTCCTTTAATTTCTTGAGCATCTAAGTAGTTTGAAAATGCCATCAAATTCAAATTCACCGCATTTAGCAGCAATTCTATAGACATCAATACTCTGACGGCATTTCGGCTAGTAATTAAGCCAAAAATGCCAATACAAAATAAAGCCGCCGCTACTAATAAAAAGTATTCTAGTTGCATAGTTTTCCTGCTTTTTTACTAACTTGTAAGCACCTAATTTACCCGCGCCGCCCATCGTCAAGACTGCTAGTTTTATCGCTAGATACGCCGACAAGTTGTCTGGGGCGTTCTGCCAAAGTTAAAATTGGCTGTTCTTTGTTAGGTGACATGGTTTGATCGGGCAAAAATTCGCGCCGTGCGAGGATAATTGCCCCCACCATAGCGATTAGTAAGAGAATTGAAGCAAGTTCAAAGGGCAACAAAAAGTCTGTAAACAAATGCTCCCCAATAATAATAGTTGAGCTAGTACCCGGTATCATAGTGGGCGAAAGCTTCCAAGGGGTAGCCAAAATCATTGCGCTCAATAAGCTAAATATGCCTGCACTAACTACGGCGGTTAGCGTTGGACGTACCCAAGCATTATTTAAGGGTTTAAAAGTTTCGCGTTTGTTTACTAGCATGATTGCAAATAAAATCAATACGTTGACTGCCCCGATATAAATTAAGACTTGGGCGGCGGCTACAAAGTCAGCATTGAGCAATAAATACATCCCCGCAATGCTAATAAATACGCCTCCAAGTAAAAAGGCAGAGTAAACGATGTTAGGTAGCAACACTACTCCCAAGGCTGCGGCAAGGGTCATTACTGCCAAAATGCCGAACGAAACAATTTGTACGCCTTCTGCTAAATTCACTTTTTTATTAGTCTCCTGGTTGGCTAGTAGTTTTGAGCCTATTGACAACAGACTCAAAACTTAAAACTATTTCGTTACTGGTTTTTCTTGCTCGGCAATTTCTTCGGGCATTTTACCAACCCGAAGGCTACCAGTGGGCAAATCGTGGGGTTCTAAAACGCCTTTGGGTAAGTACACAAGTTCGCGCAGTGGTGTCACCATCGGATCGTCGGTCACTTTGTATGGCAAACGGCCCAATGCTACGTTGTCATAATTTAACTCGTGGCGATCGTAGGTAGAAAGGTCGTATTCCTCAGTCATTGATAAACAGTTTGTCGGGCAATACTCCACGCAGTTACCGCAAAAAATACAAACACCAAAATCAATACTGTAATGCTTGAGTTTTTTCTTTTTGCTGGCTTTGTCAAATTCCCAATCAACTACAGGCAAATTAATCGGGCATACTCTAACGCAAACTTCGCAGGAAATACACTTATCAAATTCAAAATGAATCCGTCCGCGAAACCGCTCCGAAGGAATCAGTTTTTCGTAAGGATACTGTACGGTAATCGGTCGGCGCTGCATATGGTCAAAGGTGACAGATAGCCCTTGACCGATGTATCGGGCAGCTTGTACCGTTTCTTTGGCATAATCGCCAACTTGCTTAAGAAACTTGAACATAGGTAGTAGTGTCTCTCTCTAATTTTTCAGAAGTCGGGCTAACCACCAAAAGCAACGGGAAAGGTTAATTTCAAGGCGGCGGTTAGGAGTAAGTTAGCTAAACCTACAGGGAGTAAAAACTTCCATCCTAAATCTAACAATTGATCGATGCGGACTCTCGGTACAGTCCAACGCAGCAAAATCGCTACAAAGAT
>JACCVJ010000226.1 GCA_013698215.1 Tatlockia sp.
ATAGCCTGATAGGTAATTGCTTTGTTTCTAGGTTGAGCTTGGTTTATCTCAGTTTTCAATTCCATAATTTTGCTCCATGAACGTCAGTAATTTATCTTCAAAATCATCTAGATAGGTCTGTCGTCCAATTGATTCCAAAATTGTATATGCACAACGAGACAGCAAGCCACTTTCTCGCAAGCGCCTAATTCGTCTGAGCGTTTGGGGTAACTGACGGCGTACATCTGGTAAGTCAATTGGATCAAGGTTGTCTGGTTTCACAGTTAAGGTGTTGTCGTAAACGTCAACGGCTATTGTAAAGTCTCTTAACTCCCGTGTGATCGCCCAGCAGCCATTATATTTGCGTTCAGTTCCCTCTAATCTAGTCAGGATAAACGCATCGCCAACGGTGCAGAAATCACTGGCTTTAACCAAAGGTTTTTCTTTGAGGCGTTCGACAATACCTCTAACTTGTTTGATAGTAGGCATCTTGCCGCTAGTACCTTCAAGGGTTTGTCTCCAAGCTTTTCGTTGTTGCTCAAAACTAGGTAACTTAGCAATTTCCCGGCACTGCGATTCAGTCATCGGTAAAATGTCTCCAATTGGAGACAAATTTTCGATTACAACAGCAGCGTTAATCAACCGATAAGCATGGGCGCGTTGCATTCCAAATCTTCCTACAACATAGTCTTCAAAAGTTTGATGGGTAGAACGATATAGCTTTTTATCTCGCAACTCCTTTAATGCTTTAACTGCCTCTTGAAAGCCCAGTTCTACCTTCAACTCTAATCGATGGCGTTCCCGTTCTTCATCTGTCGTTAACTCCTTGCTCTCCTGGACAATAATCGCAGTTGTATCAACCGTAACTGTAATTTCAGGTTTTTTGCCTCCTAATTCTTCTATTGACTGAGTAACCATTTGGGGTTTCTGGCTAAAACTCGCGCTATGTATGGAATACTCATCGCCCTCGCTTTTTGTCTGTACAAGCTTTTGAGAAACTTCTTCAACTTTTTGCCATTCCTCGCGCTCAAAAACTATTCCCTCAGTTGTTTCTACTGCACCCCGCGCTAGTAGCCGTTCTACAGTAAAGATTTTGCCAGCTTTCTCGTGACCATTACGGATTTCTATGCGATCGCCCACCGCAATAATTTTTGCCATCGCCGCACCATCAATCTGTAGCATATTCGGCTGTTCTGGGATTTGTAATAAGCCATCCCAACTGACCCAAACTTCACCCATGCCCCCAGGAGTGATTTTTAATTGTTTGACAACTCCAAGTAGGGGTGAATTAAGTCGGTGGACGGGCATTTCAAGTTCAAAAACAGCCCAAGCTTGTAAATTCTGGCGCTTACTTACTACCCCTGACAACTCTTTTTCAAGCTGTTTATGTTCCTTTACTTTGCTTCGTTGTTCACGCAGGTTATCTAGACTGGTATGCAGTTGATTTTCTTGGCAAGTCAGCTTGGCTATGTTTTCCGTGACACTAATCATGATTGTTACGCCTGTCAAAATCTAGTTTTGCTAAAAGTATTGGGACTTAATTACCCCTCATCCAACTCATTGTTTTTAGGTCCTGCAAGGCTCATTACTTGAATCAGCCACCATTGCCTCAATTTCTGCCCAGTCAAGGTGTCGCACTTCACTCCACAGCTTTTGAATGCCGCCGACAAAATAGACCATGATATCCCCCTCATGGGAACAGGAAAATTGCATCAGTTGCCGCTTCAATGCCTCGTTTGCCCATTCTCCCCATCCGCCCCCTGGCTTCGTTGCAACGGGCTTGAGTCCTTTTTTAACTGCGGAAATAAATAAACCTAACCCTGGTTTCTTTTTCCAAGTAGCCAACGCTTGCTTGAAATACAGCATTGCTTGCTCAATACTGCTAGGGTTCTGATTCAACGCATTAGTCAGATTTGAATTAAGCCAAAAACTCTCAACGGGTTCATTAAGAACTCGCGCTAATTCTTCTACAAACTGCGAGTATCCCTCTAATTTGCACGGTTCCTGAGCCTTGATTGGATAGCTTATTGAGTCGTCCGTTAAATCCCTGTCCACAGAAGGTACAGCTTGTTTACTGCGTTGCCTTGGTAGTGATTTAGTTTTGTCCTGACTATCAGCTAAAAATGATCGCTCCTTAATTTCCGACAAGACAGATTTAGTTTCTGTCACAAAGGAAGCAAACACTGGTTTTAGAGCGTTCGTAAGAGACTGCGCTAGTTGTTGAGATAACTCCAATATTTGTCTATTTGACTTAACTTTCTCCCCCTCCCCTGTTTTTTCCTCTTGGGGGGTAAGGGGGGATTGGGGGAGTACTTTAAGGGAAATATTTTCAGAGGGAATACCTTCGCCTATCACTTCTGGTAGGGGTAGGGGTATCACATCTGATAGGGGGGTACTACTAAAAGTGATAGGCCTATCATTTCTAGTACCCCTATCACATCTGATAGGGGTCGGTGATTTAGCTCGGAAATTTATAAATGAACGAAGCTCCTGTAAACACTCGGAAGCTACCCACAGATGCTGAGGGGTCAGCCGATAAAGGGTGCTATATCCTGGACGTTCAATACTTTTAACTAACTTAGCCAATTTAAGTAAGTGTAATGCTCTCCTTGCTCTACCTAGGCTCATGCAGCAAGCACTCGCCATATTATTAAGGCTCTCCCACGCTTCCCCATTCCCAGCGCGGCGAGTTATCCGGGCGTAAATGCGAAATTCATAAGGGTCTAACCCATAGTCATCTATTTCACGTCTGACAAACAGGCTCAACTCACTTTTTTCCTTGATGGCAGCAGTCATAAGGTTACTCCTTCAAATTTGAAAGTAGCGGTAGGGGCTGTAATTCCCAAGCTGCCGTTATTTAAGGTATGAGAATCGAAAGAATTTGAAATTATTTTAGAAAATAACTTGCCAAAAGGCACACTAAAGCTGCACAATACTACTAAGAGCATCGCTTCTTAACCTCCAATCTAAGCGGGTGGGTTTAGAGCCTTCGGTGGCGGAAGATATAATCTGTTGTGGCGACAGACTTTCCCTACCAACGAAGCTTATTCAATTGTCAATATTATACGGGATTTAGCAGCAAAGCTGAACCCAATGAAAGAATTTTATATATTTGCATAAGTACAGATAACTTATCATTTGTCAACTCCTAAAGGTTTGATTTTTAAGAAACTAAACGTTCTGCTTTTAGTCCTGCTAGTTTCCAGTCAGAAATAACAGCATTAACTCGTTTTAAGTCAGGTTCAGCTATTAAAGCACAACGGTCTTGGCGGTTAAGAATTGAAAGAATTTCAATCGAAGGCATAAAGCAGCTAACTACTATATCTCTAACATTAGAATATAGTAAAACATTTGACTCTAAGGTATCTTCAAATAATCTCACATCTTTGCCTTGAGGTAAATACTTATTAGTAATAATGCGAGTTTCAGCTTCTATTAGCGGCTGCCAATTAGCGGTTGGTGGAAAAGCAAATAATAGAACAAGACGCTCTGGGACGTGCGCTAAAAACTTAACAGAGCTAGGATCTCCAGAGTACAATAGATGCTTTTTTCCTAGCTGCCACCAAACACCAGGCACATCTACAGGTGTTGAGGTGGAAGGCTGTGGCAATGACAAAGCCTGATCCGTTGCTGGAGTCAAAACTTGACTGGGGGCAGAAGGCACTTCGACTGGAGTGAGATTACGAATAGCAACAATTTCTTGCCTAATGCGCGGCGGTGGTGTAGCAGCCAGCGCTGTAGATGACAACTGCGAAACTGGTTGTACTTCTTGTTTTAGTGCGGACTCTAACTTGGCAGCAGAAGAAGTATATTTTTGTTTTATGCTTCTAGCAGCTTTATATGTGATAGATTCACCTGCTTTAGCACGGGCAAACGCCTCATTACGGGCTGCGTCGGGAATTGAAGGCGCGGCTAACTCATACAAAGCAGAAGGAGCAATAAATTCAAAATCAGCAATTTGTTGATTTTGAAAAGCAGTAGCAACGTTCATAAATCGTTTAGCTGTTTGAATACTCCAGTCAAATTCAGCTTCCAGCCACGACCCGAAACGCCCATGCCCTAGCTTTTCTTTTACGTTGACAAGCTTCTGTCCAATTTCAACAATATCGTTGGCAGTCC
>JACCVJ010000263.1 GCA_013698215.1 Tatlockia sp.
GCTTCGCGCATTACCATTTGTTGATATAGCTTGACTAAAAAGTCTTGAGCTTGTTCGTGGCTCATTTGCTGTACTTGAGTTTCAAAGGAGCGAATGCTGAACTGTTGTTCTAGTGATAGTTCAATTGGGTTACTCATGATTGACTCCAACAAAAAATATAAAGACGTGGATAGCATTTCTGCTCACAAGCTTGGCACTTTGTCAAAATTAACCTTGCTGTATTAACAAATATAACAACTATTTGACAAAATGCACCTACTTCTAAATGTGTAATTCCATATAAACCTTAAGAGATAAATTTAACAATGGGGTTAATACGGAAAACTACAGGTAGTTGTAGCAAGTTGATAAGCTTAAGAATGCTCAAACTGAACAAAGCTAAGTATATGTACTTAAAAAAATCCACCACAGAGAATTATCGGCGGCGGACTGGGAAATAATTAGTAGCTGAAGTAACTAAAATGTTTTATCGTAGCGATCGAGTTGGACGATAGTTTTAATCAAGACAAATCCTAAAGCCCCCGCAGCAGTTGCCGCGACAGCCGCCAACCACAGATAATGATTAATTAGCAGTAAAGTGGCAGATAGCGTCAATGTACTAGCTACCAAAGCATAGATAGTCGCTAAGGCGATATTGCTTTGACGACGCATCAGGCGCTCGGTTTCAATGGAACGGACTCGCATCCGAAGATCGCCGCGTTCTAGCTTGTCTAGAGTGTCTTCTAACCGTCGCGGTAAGCCTAACGCAGTATTGCCCACTTGCGCCGCTTGACGACCTAATTCATTGAGAAAAGTATTGCCTTGCGAACCATTGCCGTTTGTCATAATTTCCATTGCAAAAGGTTTTGCAACCTCCATAAAACTAAATTCTGGATCTAAACCTTTCCCCACACCTTCTAATGTTGAAAAAGCTCTCATCACAAAGGTAAAAGTAGCAGGAAAGCGGAAAGGCTGATCGTAAGCAATCTCGTAAAGATCCTCACTAATGGCGCTGACGGATTGATTCTCAAACGGTTGATCCATAAAGTGATCTAACATATACTGAATCGAGCGCCGAACTGGACCCATATCATCAGTAGGTGCGATCGCCCCCAGTTCAACTAAAGAAGCAACTACTTGATTGGCATCTTTTTGAGCAATACCAAACAGTGTTTTCATTAATTGCTCTCGAACTCCTGTCCGAATTTGGCCCATCATCCCAAAATCGTAAAAAATTAACGAACCATCAGGACTAACAGCAAGATTACCAGGGTGAGGATCGGCGTGGAAAAACCCATGATTGAGCAACTGTCTTAAGTAAGATTCCGCACCTTGACGGGCTAAAAGCTTACGGTCTAAACCCGCCGCTTCCAAGGCTTCGTAGTGACTAATTTTAATGCCTGGGAGGTATTCTAAAGTCAGCACTCTAGGCGAAGTGTAACGCCAATAAACTCGCGGTACTTTTACCCAGTTGTGGTCACGGAAATTGCGGCGAAAGGTGTCCGCGTTGCGCCCTTCATTTAAGTATTCTATTTCTTCCCATAAAATTCGGCAGCATTCCTCATAAATGCCTAGCCAATCTCTACCTTTACCCCATTCTGGATGACTTTGAAAGTAACGAGTAATGGTTTTGAGAATAGTTAAATCGATTTCAAATAATTTTTTTAAGCCGGGGCGTTGAACTTTAACCGCGACAATTTCTCCCGAATGGAGGGTCGCTTTATGAACTTGACCTAAACTAGCGGCGGCGATGGGAATTTGCTCGAAGGATTGGAATAATTCGGGTAAAGTCTTTCCCAACTCCTGCTCGATAATTGCTTTGGTTTGCTCGTAACTAAAAGCCGGAACTTTGTCTTGAAGTTTGGCAAGTTCGTTAACGTATTCGCTAGGGAATAAATCGGCGCGAGTAGAGAATAATTGACCGACTTTAATAAACGTTGGTCCCAACTCCAGCAAGGTGTTACGAATCCAAACAGCTTGTTCAATCCGTCTAGCCTTGCGTTTTTCTTCGGTCACTCCACCGGGATAACTCCAAGACTTTTTGTTGAGCCAAAAACCTGTCATTAAAGACAGCACAAACGACCATATGTCAAAGAATCGCCGATTTCGAGAGTAATTGTCTCGATTCCAGCGATAGGAATTATCTTTATACACCATCGAACTACGCTTGAGGTTGCTTTTAGTTTTGATGGAATTTTTGACAGGTGGAGAAAGAGACACTCGAATTCCTAATCTTTATTTTTGCAGGAGGTCAGAAATAAATACAATGAGATGTTTTAAGGTAAATCCCTACAAACATAAATCTAATTTTTGTCTCCACTTAGATAGAACTACTACGGTGGCGTTGTAATTCGGCTCTTAGTAGCGCAATTTCGGCTCTAAGTTCATCGACGGTTGCTTGTACGTCCATCGATGGAGAACTGGGAGAAGAATACGTTGTAGTGCTACCACTAGAACTACTGGCTGCTTCTCGGTTGGCGCGTTCTATAACTTCCGTCGTAAATTGGCGCAGGCGTTCGCGCTGTTCTGCATCAAATTTACCTAGTTCGCTTAAAGCATCGGTTAAAGCGTTTTCTAAATGTTCATTAGCAATTTCAGCTACAGCCCGACCAACAAAAAAGGCATGAATCAAAGGATTAGTCATAGGTTGTTTCTGCACTCCATACGCAAAGATTATAGCTTGCTTGTCTAGGTCGCCGCCTCCACCATAGTAAAGATTGAGGTAGCATCAGAAAATTTAAACTTCTTTACTTTACTTTACAATGGATAGCGAACAGATAAAAACTTTTCGGCGCTAGGGCGATCGCATATTATTCCGTCTAAGGTCGCCGCTAGTAATTCTGTTAATATTTGCCGAAACTGCGGACTTGGTTTGTAGCCTAGCTTTTTCAGGTCATCGCCATTAAGGGGCGCTTGAATATTTGCCCAGCAATTAAGGTACAGCCATATTTGACGGCGGATAATTTTAGGCGTGCGTACCACTAGCAAAATTAAAGTAGCATCATTGTAGGGTTGCAAGAGTTGCACTACTTGACTTTTGGGCGACGTAGGCAGTAATTCTCTAACTTTTGCTTCCGCCGCATCTAGATTTACTAATCTTTTAATGCTGTCATCGGGCAATTGCAAGTTTTTGGCAACTAAACCGCGCTCTTTAGGGGGTAAGTGAGCAATTAATACTTCTAATCGTAGTAACCAATTAGAAAGGCGATCGCCTTTTAATAGTTCTAAAAGCCGTAATTGCTGCCATAAAGAGCGATTTACGCTTAAATCTGGGTGAATGCACTTTGTAGCATCTAAATCACTCAGTAAGCGTAACCCAGCCTGCCAATAGGGCGATTGGAGGAGATATTTTAATTCGCTGCGGAGACGAGTTTGCAAGGCGGGTCTAGTTTTATGATCTGATTGGTTATAAACGCCGCTAGAAATGGCGTAACGAATATACTCAATACTACGCTGTTCAATTTCAAACCCCAAGCGCACGGCAAAACGGACAGCGCGATAAATTCTTGTCGGATCTTCAATAAAACTATTGGCGTGTAAAACTCGAATTTGCCTAGCTTGTAAATCCCGCATTCCGCCAAAAAAGTCTAACAACTCACCCGCACGAGGATTAGTTAAGCGCATAGCTAGAGCATTAATTGTAAAGTCGCGCCGATACAAGTCTTGGCGAATAGAACTTGCTTCAACTTCAGGATTTGCCGCCGGATAAGGATAAAATTCAGTCCGAGCGGTAGCAATATCTACCCATAAGGAATCTAAAATTGGGTCGTTATGCCACAACAAAGCCGCAGTTTGAAAAGCGCCATGAATTTCTAATCGGGCTTGGGGGTAAGATTTTTGTAAAGCTTGAGCAAGTTCGATCCCTGCGCCTACATCGGTTGCGTTGTGAAAGCCATCAACTACTAAATCGATATCTTGAATCAAAATCTCAGCTTCCCCTGGAGCTAATAATAAGTCTCGGACAGCACCACCAACTAGATACAAATGCCAGCCGCGTTGTTCTGCTGCTGTAGAAGCCTTTGTCAGTAGAGTTTGTAAAGCCGGATTTAGACGACTATTTAGTAAACTAAGCAGCGAGTAATTAACAACGAGGGAGTTATCAGCATTTTGGATTTTTCGGGTTTTTTCTTGGTGCATTTCCCGCAAAATATCGGTGCGCGTAACTATACCTACCAATTGTCCAGCTTTTAAAACAGGTAAGCGTCCAATATCGTAAGTCACTATCAATTCTTGGATTTCTGGTAACGTGGTGGTAGGACTAATAGTTTTTATGCTTGTAGTCATGTAACCCTTAACTGGGGCGTGACTAAAGCCATGATGCAAAGCAATATCAATATCTCGCCGCGAGACAACCCCGACTAATTTACCTACCGCATCAACTACTGATAAGCCCGAATGACCGTAGCGCAAAAGAATCCTTTGCGCCTCAGCAATGGTAGTTTCAGGCAATATAGTCCGAACGGGAGATGACATTAATTCTCTCGCTGTAGGTGGCTGGGGAATTTGGTTAGTAAAAGTGTCTATCAGTTGCTTTAAAGTTTTTTCTGGGTTTACTCCTCGCAGGGACAAAGACGCTGCTTGAGAATGACCGCCCCCGCCCATTGGTTGAAACAAAGTATTTAAGTTTGTTTGGGGAATATGCGATCGCCCAATTACTGTTAGCTTATCTTCATAGTTTGCCCCTAAAAGCATTGCATTGGTTTCGGTTAGCTGCATTAATTGGGAAATGAACCCTGATAAACCTGGTACGCGATCGTCAGTTTTGAGCATTAACCAACCAACGCTGTAGCCGTCGATTTTAATGGTTTCTAGGCTGTTAAGTGCGATCGGCAATAGTGACTGTAATTGCTTGGATAAACCCGGCTCTAAGTAATCATTAACCATCGCTAAGGAGGCTTTTTGCCCAATCAACCACGCTAAAGCTTGAGCATCTCGCGCCGTAGATTGGGCAAAGGTCAAAGAACCCGTATCGACATGAATACCTAAAGCCATAACTGTAGCTTCAGCAACAGTGAGGTCAATATTAGCAGCTTGCAATTGTTCGACAATTAACGTTGTAGTTGCACCAACGTCAGCTATTTTTGTTTCTGTAGCGGGAATATCTAGCTGAGTATCCAAATGATGGTCGTAAACGATTATAGAGTCCAACTGCGGCAAATCTAACCATTGGGCAGCAACTCCCAGGCGATCGCGCTTTTGCGTATCTACCACTGCTAACCGTTTTATTTGTGCTGGATTGACGGCGCGGCGCTCGATAATGGCATACTCATTTTTATGTAGTGCCAAAAAATCCCGCACTACCTGATGACAGCCACCAGGGATGACAATTCGGCTACCTGGCAATAAGCGCGTCAAACCTACTGCTGCTCCCAACGTGTCAAAATCGGCGGTGGTATGGCACAAAATTAGATCCATGCTGGCAAAAATTCTTTCTCTACTCTTACCTTCTATATTGGTGCAATTTCTGATAGCGTAACTATAGGAAATGCTAGTAACATAGCTTGCTTTATACTCAATTTTTTTTGCCCCTCTAGGAGAAATATCAATGTTTACAATCCTATTTCAGATTGCTTTATTGGCCTTAGTTGGCTTATCCTTTGCAATGGTTGTTGGTGTTCCTGTTGCCTATGCAACTCCCCAAAGCTGGAACGAATCTAAAAAATTGCTCTGGCTAGGCTCTTTTGCTTGGATTGGGCTAGTATTTTTGGTAGGTGCTTTAAACTTTTTAGTAGCTTAAGTTAGCCTGTAGCTATTAGCTCGTGTCTGAGTCGGCAATTGCTCCTAAAGCTAATAGCTAATGTTTGTATTATTTATGTGAGAGAGATTGATGGCAGTTTTTGAGGGGACTTTTACCCAAACCGAACCGTTACGACTAGCAATAGTGATTGGGCGATTCAATGACTTAATTACAACTAAGCTTTTAGAAGGCTGTCAAGATTGTTTAAAACGTCACGGTGTAGACCCTAATCCTCACGGTACTCAAGTAGATTATTTTTGGGTTCCCGGTAGTTTTGAAGTTCCCTTAGTCGCCCATCAAGTAGCTTTGACTCAGCGCTATGATGCGATTATTTGTTTGGGTGCAGTCATTAAAGGTCAAACTCCCCATTTTGACTATGTAGCTGGAGAAGTGGCTAAAGGTATTGCCGCCATTGGGTTTCAAACGGGAGTCCCGGTAATTTTTGGGATTTTGACCACCGATACCATGCAGCAAGCGATGGAAAGAGCAGGCATTAAAAGCAATAAAGGCTGGGATTATGCCATGAATGCGCTAGAAATGGCGAGTTTAATGCGTAGTATGCGCTCCAATAGCGATTATAATCAATTGCCATCGTCCTTAAAAAGTGCCTCAGCCCAGCTAAGTGAATTGGCGGCGGAATAGTTTGGGCAAAAAGCTTGACAAACTCTGAGAAATTTGAGATAGTGAGTTTTGCACGTTAAAAACTGCGGGTATAGCTCAGTGGTAGAGCGTCACCTTGCCAAGGTGAAAGTCGCGCGTTCGAATCGCGTTACCCGCTTAAAAAACTTATTTTAAATAA
>JACCVJ010000269.1 GCA_013698215.1 Tatlockia sp.
TACGCCCCCGTAGATACATTTTTAGGGTTGCAGTACGCGGCGCAGTGTGCGGCAGATGGTTTGGCAAGAGCGCGCGCTCCAAGAGCCAGCCGCCTAAATGGTTTGGGTTCTTTCATTCAATGGATTAAGTGGGCAACTAATCAAACACCATGACACCTATTTTATTTGGACGTTGGCAAACGCGGATATTTCTTCTTTCCACAATTGGACTAATCGTTAGCCTCCCTTTTGCCTTTGGCTTGATTGGCTCTGTGGCAGGCGACCATAGTTTTCACCCAATTTTCTTTTGGGTCATTTTTTGGGTAGGCGTTTTAGGCTTGCTGTGGGACTTGCTTTATAACTATTTGCAACAGTATTTGTGGGATCACGATTGGCCCGGTGCTTTTCAATTTTTTGCCTGCATTGCGGAGGGCATTGTTTTAGGATTACTACTCAAATTTGTCGGCTTACCTTTTATAGACCGCAGCGAATTTGACTTAGGATGGTTTATCGTTCACTATACGGCGGCTTCTATAGTCGCTTATTTCTTATCTTGGGCAGTGATGCGAATATTATTTCCCCGGTGGCGGTTTAGAGGTGGTAAATGGGTTTGAAAGTTTGTTCTTAATCCCGTTTGTAGAGACGTTGCACTGCAACGTCTCTATTTTTTCTAATATGTTAAGAAACCTTAACTATATTAAAGTTTTTATACTTTTATGTGTAGAGTTGCAAGCAACCTGATAAATTTAATGTTATCAGTACATTTACTTAAAAGTCCTCTATGAAACCTACACAAAAATCAACTAACTTAGGCTCCACAATAGCTATGGGCGTTGCAGTGGCTTTAACAAGTGTCAGTATTATCACAATTATGTCCGCTTTTTAGGACTAAATCAATCTAATAGTTTTAATATTGCTTTACAATACCTTCCCATTTATGAGAAGGTATATTTTTTTGGAGAAATCCAAGCATGATTAAAGACGCTGAAGTAAGTTGCGTCCGTGAGTATCTGTTCCGCAGGTACTCAACAAATTATGAATAGCAGCAAGGTTTTGTACTTGTTGGGTTTCGGTGGGGCTAGGTTTCCAAGGATTGGGATTATTGTAGGCGTAGTAAGTTTCTACTCCATCAATACCTAATTGCGCCACAGCCGGGATCAAATCGAAGTGAGACTTCTTATAACGCGCTGGGTGAGCGAGAACTGCAAGCCCTCCCGCTTGGTGAATAGAATCAATAACATTCTCTGCTTGATAGCCCTCTCCTTTGACTGCGCCTCTTTGCAAATAAAGTTGCAAGCTAGGGTGTGATGGTTCAAATCCATAGCCCAGAATATGTACTTCAACGTTCAAAATTCGGGCATTAATTTCTACCCCACTCCAAAGTTGTGGGGCGGGTTTGTCAGTTTGGGGGTGACTCCATTGCCAATCTTCTAAATAACGTTGCGCTGTTTTGTAGCCTAAAATAGTATGGTGATCGGTAATGGCTAAACCTTGTAAACCAATAGCAATAGCGCGATCTATTAATTCTTCCGGCTGAAATTTGCCATCAGAATATACCGTATGCATATGAAAGTTGAACCGATAAGGACAACTTTCAGCATTAATAGTTGTAAAAACTTGCTGCAAACATTGAATTGAAGTAGAAGTTCGGGCAAAATTCACCGCCATAACCGCCTCTGAAGGAATAAATACCTCCCTCTACTAGCTCTAACACTCTGCTTTTTAGCAAAAATTGGCGGGGTAATTCTCCGCCGCCCAACAAGTGCGTTGCAAACCTTTGTGGCAAAGGCTAAATACAAATAACTAAGTCATCTGAAAACGCGAAGTCAAGTATTAGGGTAAAGGTTTATATATTTTAATAACTATATCTATTCTAAGAGGTCTGATAAGAAACTTCTCAAGGTAGATGCAAAAAATTGTCAGCACCAATACGCTTTTTTGTTTATAGGTGGGAGTTACAAGCTAAAAAAACTATGAAAATATTAGTATTAAATGCGGGTTCTAGCAGTCAAAAAAGTTGTTTGTACCAAATAGACGATAATTTACCAGATTTGCCTTTAAAGCCATTATGGTCAGCAAAAATTGACTGGACTTACTCTCAGGGGATAGCCAAGCTTAAAGTTAAAAGTAATCAAGGACAATTGCAAGCAGAATTATCAAGTAACGATCGCATGGCTGTAATGTCTCGTCTGCTCGATAGTTTATGCAAAGGCGAGACGCAAGTAATTGATAATTTATCAGAAATTAATATTGTCGGTCATCGGGTAGTACACGGCGGCGAAGATTACCGAGAAGCTACGATAATTACACAAGTAGTAATTGATGCGATTTCTCGTCTTGCTAGTTTTGCACCCGTTCATAACCCTGCTAATTTAGAAGGAATTACCGCTATTGAACAAATATTACCCGATGTGCCGCAAGTAGCGGTATTTGATACATCTTTTCATAGCCAATTACCAGCAATGGCGGCGGTTTATCCAATACCTTATGCACTTTTTGAGCAAGGTATTCGCCGCTATGGGTTTCACGGGATTAATCATGAATATTGCGCCCATCGTACTGCTCAATTGTTGAATAAAAATATAGAGTCGTTGCGCTTAATTACAATTCATTTGGGTAATGGCTGCTCAATTGCAGCGATTCGCGGTGGAATTAGTATTGATACAACGATGGGGTTTACACCTCTAGATGGGTTAATGATGGGTAGCCGCTCCGGTGCTATCGATCCGGGGATCTTAATTCATCTTTTGAGACAAGGTTATGACGCAGATAAGCTTGATGAAATGCTTAACAAAGCTTCTGGATTAAAGGGTATTTCTGGTTTGTCTAACGATATGCGCCAAATTGTTGCAGCTAAAAAAGATAATCTTCGCGCTCAATTAGCTTTTGATATGTACGTGAAGTCGCTTTGTCAGCATATAGGCGCTATGTTAGTTACTTTAGGGGGCGTAGACGCGATCGCATTTACGGGCGGTGTGGGAGAACATCAGCCGCCATTGCGTGTCGCCGCTTGCGAGGCACTGGCATTTATGGGCATAAAAATTGATTATGATAAAAATGCCGATTCGCCAATTGATACAGATATTGCTACCAATGATTCTAGTGCAAGAGTTTTAGTTATTGAAGCTCAAGAAGATTGGGCGATCGCAAGTCAATGTTGGCAACTAGCTCAATAACGATCTTAAAAGTTGCAGGGGGCGATTTATGAGCGAACTACAAACAAAATTACTCACAAATACTTGGGTTAATAGCACTTGGAATGATTTTAGTCAATTAAAGCAAGCGCCAGAGTATGAGAAGGCTAAATGCTACTACCACAATGGACAGTTAAGGATTGAAATGCCACCCGTTGGATCTGACCATTCCCGCGATAACGGCATAGTTGTAATTTTAGTCAACCAATTTGCGATCGCCAAAAGCATACCATTGAATTTACTGATTAACTGTAGCTATCAAAAGCCAGGGGAAAAAGAGGTTCAACCCGATGTATCTTATTACTTGGGAGAACGAGCTAATCTCGCCCCTACAGGTAGTTATGTAGTAAGTCTCGCTCTTAATTTACCTCCCGATCTGGCAATTGAAATTGCTGATACATCTCTATCTGACGACTTAGGACAAAAACGCTTACTTTACGAAGATTTAGCTGTTGCTGAATATTGGGTAGTAGATGTTAAAAAAGCGCGAATCACAGCCTTCAAAATCCTTCCTAACAGTGGTAGTCAAAGAATTAGTGAGTCGGTAGTATTACCAGGACTTGACTTCGCATTGCTCGAAGCTGGTTTACAGCGTTCTCGTCAAACTAACCATACTTCTGTTGCTGCTTGGTTTTTAACCTGTATTTGAGCAGAATTGCTAGTTTATTTACTAACGTTGCCAAAATAAACTCATGTGTACTCAAGAATTGTTAAAGCTAGAGTTGTTTCAAGTATTGTCTCCAGAGCGTTTAGATTGGGTATGCGATCGCGCTGAAGCTATTGAATTAAAAGCGCAAGAGGTCTTAGTCCGCGAGGGTGATGTAGCGCTGGGCTTTTTGATTTTGACCGAAGGACGAATTGGGGTAACTCGCTACAGTGACGGTGTGGAAATGCCCATCGGACAGCACGAAGCACCAGCATTTTTTGGAGAAACGCAGATCCTCACAGGTGAAGTCGTCCCGGTGACACTGCGAAGTTTTACTGATTGTCGGTTGCATCGACTCAGCGAGGAGGATTTTTTAAGCTTATTGCATGAGTGTAGAGCTTTTGAAAGGATTATCTTTCAAGCTGTGACAGTGCGATCGCGCGGTTTAGAGTCTTTTATCCGCAGTCGAGAAAAAATGGCAGCTTTGGGGACTTTAGCGGCGGGACTTGCTCACGAACTCAACAACCCCGCCGCCGCCCTTGTCCGCGCCCTTAAAGACGTAACTCCGGCTTTGATCGAATTGCAACGCATGAATTTGGTAACAGGACAAGCAGGGCTTAGTAAAGTAGAAATTGAGCAATGGAGCGGAGAGCGCGATCGCGGTTATGAGGCAATTGTTAATAGGCTGGTCGATCCTGTCACGTTGAGCGATCATGAAGATGAGCTTTTAACTTGGCTTGAAGACTACGGAATTGAAGATGCTTGGAACTTGGCAACACCTTTAGCTGAGGCGGGGGTTGAGATTAAAACTTTAGAACAATTAACCGCTCCTTGGCGCAACGACTCTGGCGAACTGCGAGAAATGGGCTTACGTTGGTTAGGGTTATCCTTTGAAGTCATGTCAACAATTAAGGGTGGCTTGCGTAGCGCCGAACGCATTTCTGAACTGGTGCAGTCGATGAAATCTTACTCTTATCTCGACCAAGGAGCGCAACAACTTGTAGATGTACATCAAGGGATTGAAGATACAATTCGTCTGTTTTCCGGCAAGTTAAAACAAGGCGTTACGGTAAAAAGGGCGTATGACGACACAATTCCCCAAATTTTGGTGTATGGTAGCGAACTAAATCAAGTATGGACAAATCTAATTGATAATGCCATTGATGCCATGAATAACAAAGGCATTCTCGAACTAACGACCAAAAATAAAGGCGACTTCTTAGTTGTAACTATTACCGATTCAGGATCGGGAATTTCCGCAGAGATGCGATCGCGGATTTTTGAACCATTTTTTACCACAAAACCCGTAGGTAAAGGTACAGGACTAGGTTTAGACATGGTACGGCGCATTGTAGAAAATCGACATCATGGCTCAATTTCTCTAGACTCTAACCCTGGTAGAACTAGCTTTAGCGTGTGTTTGCCTTTGCATTAATAAATTTAGCTTGACACTTTTACTTTTACTCAAAATTTATTATTATCAAGTTAACGTTAACGTCAATGTTGATTAAGTAAAGTGACTGACAAAATGCGGATTGGAGAACTAGCACAAATTGCTGGGGTAACTCCAAGAACAATTCGCTACTACGAAAACTTAGGGCTATTAAGTCCTAACGAGCGGGAAGGCAAGGGCTTTAGGTATTACAGCCAAACGGAGCTTGCCAAACTGCAAAAAATTGATTGTTTAAAGTCACTAGGGTTGACATTAGAAGAAATTACCACCGTTATTGACTTGTATTTTCAAGATTTTACAGGTATGAGAGGTAAACAAAAGGTATTAGAAATCCTGCAATTTCATCTCCAAGAAACTGATGAAAAGCTTGCCGCTCTGGTAGATTTTCGTTCAGACTTACAGGCAAATATCTTGAAACTTCAACAGCAAATTCAAGAACTTAGCAGCCAGTAATTTTTTTAAAAGCAAATTGACGTTAGCGTTAAGGTTAATAAAAGGTAAAGTATTAATGAAGGCATTTGAGATTCAAAACAGCTTTGGGTTAGATGCTCTAAAGCTAATAGAACGACCCGATCTGAGTCCAGGATACGGACAAGTGTTAATTAAATTGCGGGTAGTTTCCTTAAATTACCGAGATTTGATGGTAGTAAAGGGTTTGTACAATCCCAACATACCTTTGCCTTTAATTCCTTTTTCGGACGGG
>JACCVJ010000300.1 GCA_013698215.1 Tatlockia sp.
TGGTCATTCCACACTTTTGTAATACCCTAGTCGAGGCATTAGGCTCTGCTAAGGTATGGGCGCAAACGCAATCAACTAACGGTGATGCGATCGCAATTTCAATAAGCTGTTTTACAGCAGAGGTTGCCACACCTCTATTTTGATAGCTTGAAGCGACGGAGTAGCCAATTTCCACTGTGCGGTTATCATCGGGAACGGATTTAAAGCCTCCAAGTCCAACTATTACGCGATCAGGATGAAAGAAAAATAAATAACATAGCCATGGATGCCAAATTTGTTCAGCTTGCATTTCGTTGAGGCTGTGCTGAAGCACTGCTTTAAATTCACTAGGTAAGTATCCATCAGCTACCTGAAACCCATAAGCTTCAAAAAAAGCCCTATCACCCTCAATTAGCTTTTCAAGATGTTCAACGGAGCAAGGCACAATTTCTACATCCACTATTCAACCCTCCTACCTTTCTAGCCCTTAAAAACTAACCAATAAGAAATATTGCTCTCCAAATAACCTTACTGAAAATCCCGAACTAGAAGAAGGTAAAATTCTTCAAGCTTTAGAAATCAATATATCTATCCATAAAAAAGTCCTTGGTACGTTAATCAGCTTTACAAAGCATAACAATGGAATTTTTAACTATCCTGCTATCTAGCTTATTTGGTTTAGTTTCGCCTACAGGCTTAGTTGCCGAAAAGGTGACAAGTAATGCCGTGCGATTGCAATTTGCCCGTGTCGAACAACTACAAGTTCGCGTAGACAACCCTCCTAATTACCAACTTTTGCAAGGAAAAGTTCAAAAAGTCCGCATCGCTGGTAGAGGTTTGCAGCTAAAACAATTAAATATTCGCCTAGCGGTATTAGAATTAGAAACCGATCCTATTGACTTAGATATCTCTAGTCTAAGGCGAGGAAGTCCAAAGCTAGAGCAACCTTTGCAAGCTGGGATACGTCTAGTTTTCAATTCCCAAGACATCAATCAAGCTTTGAAATCCCTTGCTGTAGTCAATAGGTTGCAAAACTTGGGGCTTAATATCCTCCAAACCCCGTTTAGCCAACAACAACGCTTGCAAGCCATCAATCCCCGCGTAGAATTTTTGCCCAATCTTCTGCGATTACAAGTAGAACTAACTGAGGCAAAAGCCCCGCCCTTAGCGATTAAAGTAGAGATGGGACTAAATCTTATTGCTGGGCGACAAATTCAAATTGTTGATCCTGTAATATACGTAAACCAGGAGAAAATACCCCAACAAATTGTTAATGCGATCGCTATAAACCTCAATAAACAACTCAATCTCGCCAATTTAGAAGCTTACGGCATTCAATCTAAAATTTTAAAATTAGCGATCGCTCCAGAAAAGTTAGAAATTGCTGCCTTTGTGCGATTAGACAATTCCTCACCATTATTGAAAAGTCTTCGGAGATAACCCCATGACACGACAACAACGAGTTAACCATATTTCAGGAAGTGCGATTGCCTTTGCCATTACCGCCGCCTTAGCGGCTGGTGGTGGGCTGGCTTGGTGGAGTTTTCAACCACCCAATTCTGTCACCTCAAGCGTTACACCCAATGTAGTCCAGAAGCCCCAAACCCCAGCTACAACCCAATCTACTACCACAAAAATCTACTTACTCAAGGATACAGGTAAAAATTTAGAGCTTGTGCCTTTGCCCATAGAAGTCAACACCGACCAGCCCAACACGGTTTTAACCGCAGCTTTTAATAGTTTGCTGACAAATATTAACAACGGAACAGCCAGTAGTACAATTCCCGAAGGCACAGAGCTTCGTAGCGTCATGATCCTTGATGATGGCATTCACGTTGATTTATCAACAGAATTTACTACTGGCGGCGGTAGCGCCTCAATGATTGGTCGTTTGGCACAGGTTATTTATACGGCAACAACCTTACAACCAGAGGCAAAAGTGTGGATTGATGTGGAAGGGAAACCTTTAGAAATTTTAGGCGGGGAAGGGTTAGAAGTAGAGCGCCCTATGACACGCCAAAGCTTTGAAGAAAACTTTTCACTCTAACTCACCTTGAAGGCAAGCCATTAGCCTCTTGCCTTTTGCTCACCCCCTATCCCTTGCCATTGAGGACGCGGAATTGGTGGGCTTGCTTTTCGATCCGGCTTGCCAAGCGATCGCATACTTGATTGCATAATTCAAAAATCATTTCATCTTCCACGCGATAGTAGGCACAAGTTCCTTCGCTGCGACGGCTTAAAATTCCTGCCTGCCACATAATTTTTAGGTGTTTAGAGACATTTGCTTGACTTGTATGAGTTGCTTCTACAAGTTCTTGGACGCATTTCTCGCGATCGCGCAGCAAATTTAGTAGACGCAAGCGCATCGGTTCGCTTAGGAGGCTGAAGTATTCGGCTACTTGTTGCACAATTTCTGATGGAACAGATATTGCTGATTTCATTGAGATCACCCTAAAAGCACTGATCCCAAGATTTTAGCAAGGATTTGGAAATCAAACCGTTTATATTGCTTAGTTTGGATTAATTCGCATTAAAGGTTGCCCGTATTCAATCGGTTCGCCATCTTGAACGAGTATTTGCATTACTTGCCCCGATACCTCCGTTTCAATTTCGTTCATTAATTTCATCGCTTCAATAATGCACACTGTTTGACCCAGACGAATGCGATCGCCTACTTCCACAAAAACCGCTTCTCCCGGAGCGGAGGCGCGGTAAAATGTCCCTACCATTGGTGAAATCACCTCCACAGATTTTTGCTCCAGTGGTGACGTACTTTCAGGCTCCTGTGCGTCTATTACTGGCTCTGTACGACGTTCTCCTAATTCTTGAGTGTTGACCGCCGGGAAAGCCGCCTTTAAGCCCGCTGTTGGCGCTGCTCCTGGGATGACACTAGCGCTTTTGCGAATTGTCAGTTCAAAATCATCGCTTTTAAGGGCAAAATCGGTAATATCCGTTTGAGAAATTGTAATTAAAAGTTGGCGCAGTTCGTTAAAATCGAGTGGCACAGCAAGTATTGACCTCATTTATTCGCGATCACAATATTTTTTTGCTTGAATAATATTGCAATTAATACCAATTTACCTTGGCGTAGGTAAGGCTCCTTTTCAACAATCTTTATTCTCGCCCTTGGTAGCTATCGGTACGAGTATCAATGCGGATGCGTTCGCCAGTAGTGATAAATAGTGGAACCATGATCATCGCCCCAGTTTCAACAGTAGCGGGTTTTGTACCCCCGGTTGCCGTATCGCCTTTGAGGCCTGGATCGGTTTGGGTGACTTCTAAAACTACTGTATTTGGCAATTCAACTTCTAATATTTGCTCGTCCCAGCGCACGACGTTGACTTCCATGCCTTCCTTAATGTACTTAATGCGATCGCCAATTTGACGTGCGCTTAAGCGATTCTCCTCGTAACTTTCCATATCCATGAACACATAATCATCACCTTCTTTGTAGGTGTGTTGCATAGTGCTTTTTTCTAGATTCGCTTGAGGTACAGTTTCCCCGGCTCTAAAGGTGCGTTCTACCACACTGCCAGTCTGGGAGTTTTTTAGTTTCGTCCGCACAAAAGCCGAACCTTTGCCCGGCTTGACGTGGAGAAATTCTATCACCCGCCAAACCGCACCATCTAATACAATCGTTACACCAGGTCTAAAATCATTACTAGAGATCATGAGAAAATTGGCTGAAATTTTTAGCAGGACAATCGGCATTTATTGTACCGCTTGGAGGGAACGAGAAAATTTGAATTTTTAGTTACAACGCCGATTCATGTAGACTGATCTGATGGCGCATTCTTTAAGTCCCATGACAAAATTGTGGAAACGCTGGCTTCAGCCCAGCTTGATTGTAACTCTGCTCGTTGTCTGCTTTTTAATAACCAGTGCTATTGGCTGGACTTCTCCTAGCAACGCCGCCTTACCTGCGGGTAATGCAATTACTGACGGCAAAGCATTGTTGCGTTACTCGCTACCCATTGACAATCCAACAGTACGAGAATTGCAAGCTTCTTTAGAAGATATTGCGGCTCAACTACGCGCAAATCGTCGCTGGGGGGCTATTTCCGGCGATCTAAAAAAAGCTAATAAAATCGTTAAAGATCGTTCAGCCAAATTGTTAGCAACCGTCCCCGAAGAACGCAAATCTCAAGCAACAGCTTTAATCGACCAAATCCAAGCAGGTATAGAAACTCTCCAACCAGCCGTAGAAGCTAAAGAAAAAAATCAAATTTGGGAAGACCGAGCTAAATTACTACGTTTAGTAGGACAGTTAGAAGACCTGATGGCGGTTGGGTTTCCCTTTGAAGTACCAGCCGAGTACAGCAACTTGCCTCAGCTTAAAGGTCGCGCCACTGTAGAAATAGCTACAAATAAAGGCGATCTTACCGTTGTCTTAGATGGCTACAGCGCTCCAGTTACGTCAGGAAACTTTGTTGATTTGGTGCAACGAGGTTTTTATAATGGCTTAGAGTTTACAAGAAGCGAAGACTCTTATGTATTGCAAGTCGGCGATCCTCCAGGTAAAGAAGAAGGATTTATCGATCCTGATACTGGTAAATACCGCGCTATTCCTTTAGAAGTGCTTGCCGAAAAAGATAAAACTCCAACCTATGGCATTACTTTAGAAGATGCGGGACGTTACCGCGACGGAGTAGTTTTGCCTTTTTCTGCTTACGGAACTCTAGCTATGGCTCGTCCTGAAGGCGATCCTAATGGTGCTTCTTCGCAATTTTTCTTTTTTCTGTTTGAACCAGAACTTACCCCCGCCGGGAGAAATTTGTTAGACGGTCGCTATTCAGTATTTGGCTATTTGACCGAAGGTAAAGAAATTTTGGAACAACTCAAAGCTGGAGACGTAATTAAATCAGCTACAGTTGTCGCAGGATTAGAAAACTTAGTCGAGCCAAAGGTTGCTTCTAGTAAAGAATAATGGGATAAAGTTTTGAGGACGCAAATATTTGTAACTCAAAACTTTAGTTTTCTCCTAGACACAATGCGCCTAGCTACCACAATTGAAGCCATCCTTTACTTGAAAGGTCAGCCCCTAACTATTACCGAGATCGCCGAATATGCAAAAAGCGATCGCCAAAGCGTAGAATACGCCCTAATTGAACTCATAGACGACTACGCCCACCGCGATACCGCCCTTAATGTTGTTGAAACTGATTCTAGCTACAGCCTACAATTGCGCGCAGATTTTCAACCCTTAGTACAAGCTTTGATTCCTTTAGAATTAGGTGTTGGCGCTTTACGCACTTTGGCTGCGATCGCTCTCTATTCCCCGATTAGTCAAACTCAATTAGTTGATTTGCGTGGCTCTGGGGCTTATCAGCACGTCCAAGAATTAGTAGAACTAGGTTTTATCCGCAAACGCCGACAAGCCGATTCTCGCTCTCACCTGCTGTCGCTAACGCCAAAATTTAATCAGTATTTTCAAACGGAACAATTGCCCCAAGAATTACTTGCAAGCTTACCCCAGCAATTAGAAATAGAATTTGCCGCAACAAATCCTAACTAAACATATGTAATAATTAATACAATTTAAGCGTAAAAACTAATTAAGAATAGGCTTTATAAGCCGCAACATCTAAAATAGATGTATAAAATCTCAACAATTCTCCTGTGGTAGGTTGCCGTTTTAAGCGATCTTAGGTCACAGTAGAGATCGATTATCTAAAATTACACATGGTTTTTAATTCTGACTTTCTCAGCGACAACGCCCAAGAAGACCGAGTAAACCCACTGTTAAAATATCTCCAAAGTCAGTCTCCAGAGATTTTGTCTCATGTGGCTAGGTCTGCAAGCCCGGAAATCAAGCAAATAATTTCTCACAACGTTCAAGGGCTAGTGGGGATGATGCCATCGGAACATTTTAATGTCAAGATTAGCACCGACAAAGACAATTTAGCCGGATTACTAGCCTCAGCAATGATGACAGGCTACTTTTTGCGCCAGATGGAACAAAGAATGCACTTAGAAGATTTGGCGGACTCGGTAGCGCCACCGATTGACCCTTTAAGTAAAGATTAGTTCTAGCGCGGACGACCTAAAGTAGTGATGTAGATAGCAGCCTCGTCAAGGGGAATGCCTAAAATTTCATTAACGCGATCGTCAAAAAACCCGGCAATCCCGCTTAC
>JACCVJ010000338.1 GCA_013698215.1 Tatlockia sp.
TCGCGTCTTATTGCTTCTTCTTTACGCCGCTTGTACTCAGCCAGTTGTTCGGGATTTTCCCAAGCTGTAGCATAAATGCGCTGCAACTGAGCTTTAGTTTCATCTCCGCGCCAATAGGCTCCTGCAACGCTTTCTAGGGCGATCGCTTTAGGGTTCAATTCGCTGGTGTTTTCTAAGTGTGGCCCCGCGCACAAGTCCCACCATTCTTCGCCTAGGTGATAAATTGTAATTGGCTCCTTAATGCCTTCTAATATCTCTAATTTGTAAGGCTCGTTAAGTTCTTTAATACGGCTAGTTGCTTCAATGCGGTTTAATTCTTCACGAATTACAGGCAACTTGCGATTAATAATTTTCACCATTTCTTTTTGGATGGCTTTAAGATCCTTTTCGGTAAAGGATTCTGGGTTGTCAAAGTCGTAGTAAAACCCATTTTCAATCGAAGGTCCGATAGTTACTTGCGCTTGGGGAAATAGCTTTTGTACCGCCATTGCCATCACATGAGACGCGGTATGGCGAATTTTTTGCAATTGGGGAGATTCGCTGCTACGAGGCAAATACATTTTTTCTGGTTGTTCGGGAGATATAGAGGCTGACATCGGCGGATTTGTTTTGTTTGGCTAGGACTTTGGCAGTTTTGGTTACAGTGCGATCGCTTACTTTTTGCCTTGGTTTGGGTACATTTACTTACACCATTAGACAGATTTATGAGTTTTCACTGTTTCTATTTTATCTAGGCGATCGCCTGTCCTACTGCCCAATTATTGTAACTGCAAGTCTCAAAAAGCTTGTCTTGGCGCAATCTCAGCCCAAAAACGCTGTTTTTTAATTAAAGTTAGTTGCAGATTATTAACAAACTTAAATTAAGTTAATATAGAGAGGGGAAATACTAATCTATTTTTTATTCATGCTGAACTCAAACTTGCCGGAGCCAGAATTGCTTAAGACTGTGCTAAAGCCACTTTTGCAAGATTTTCATTACTGGTTTGGGCGCAGTATTGCATTGTTGGAAACTGAGAAAGTTGATTTTTTGAACTCGGAGGCGCAATCAGATTTACTAGCGCGTGTCAAGCAGGCAAAACAAGAAGTAAGTGTCGCGCAAATTATGTTTGAAGCTACGGGAGAACAAGTAGGCATTGAAATGGCTGCTTTAATGCCTTGGCATCAATTGGTAACGGAATGTTGGAAAGTAGCGATGCGCCTACGTTTGCAACACTCTAGTGGGGAACCAAAGCAAGAAACCTAAATAAAATCTCAAAACGCTTAATAATAAGTTATTAAGTGTTAAATAAGTTAATACACCTTTTGAACGACTTTTTAAACCGACTGCCTTAGAGGACAATACAATGTTACACTTACTTTACATTTTAGCTTTTACAATTCTTGCTCTAATTGCTGTGAGCAATTTGATTCGCAACTTGATCGTGTTTAGTGTTGAAGGAGATGGCGTTTATTCTAAAGGGCAGTCGTCAAGTTACGCTCGTGGTCGTTCTGGTTCAAAGGTGGTGCGTTCTGTTCCCCATCCAGAATTTTTAGATAGTACAGGCAATATAATTAAAGACCCTCTGTTGGTTATGCGTTCCATCGACGTTCAAGATGCCCGCGCCCATTTAGATGCGCTTTACGAAGCTTCTCCTGGGTATAGTGGTGAAATTGATAAAGAAAATTAATTATATTTATTTATTTATTAGGTTTGATAAATACCCTAGCCGTTAAAGGTTAGGGTATTTTGTTGCAAATTACTAAAATTTCCCCGGTTTTTTAGGCAAAAAGGTAAGATTGAGCGCCGCTAGATCCAGTTAAGCTTCTAAATCTTTGACTAACTTAGGCACTCCAGTCATCAAAATTTCCTGTCCTGTGGCTGTAATTAATACATCATCATAAGCTTGATCGACTTCTTCGAGAGAGGCTCCTGACTCTAGCTTAAGTAATCTGTAGCATCGGTCTAGATCGTTCATCTACACCCTAAGGATCGTGGATTAAATAACCTGTAATTCTGGCTTGGCAGTGTAATTCCACTGGGGCAAGAATTCATCAAAAACAATCTTCATATTTGATTTGAAGTCAAGAGCTACTTTTCGGCCTGTTTGATAGGTTTTATCGAGAATAGTGGTAAACACTTTGAGTCCTGTGCGAGTAGTTGCTGTGGCCATGAGGTCTTTGACAGTGTGGACACTTTCAAAAATCACCCCCTGACAGACGCGAGAGAGATGAGGAAACAAACGATGCTCAATCGGATTGTACTTCGAGGTGTAAGGCGGATAATGAGCGATGCGAATTTCGATGCCCAGTTCATTAACTAGCGCCTGTAAATCCTGTTTGAAGATGTAATAGCGAGAGCTATTGCTGCCACCCCCATCACATAACAGCAGAATCGAGTTTGCCAATGGATAACGCACCAAACCATAGGTGTTCCACCAGTAACGAATTGAGTCACAGGCTAGTTCACTGGTATCGTGGCTAGTGCCAATCTGGATATAGCCCACATTGTCCGTTATGTCGTACAGCCCGTGGGGAATGGCAATTCCAGTCGCCAGCGTTGGCCAATCATGATCAAACACCTCTATTGTTTCCTGGGTGTATAGTTCCCCCTCTCGGTATAACTGCCCAATCAATTCTTTTTTTTGGTGTCCATACTCATGACCGGATTGCCTGCGGCTTGATAAGATTGCTTGAGTTGGTCAATCGTCTCAAATTGCTCGTTACGATGTTCACTCTTTCCTGTTGCCAACGTCTTCACCGCTTTGCGTTTACGAAAGTTGTGTTTCGTAAACAATTGGTCTACCACTGTCACACTCACTTCGATGCCCTCCTGATTGAGCAATCCGGCAATCTCATGACGCTTGAGATTAGTCCACTTGACGGTTTCATCCATCGGTGAACCTGCTGTGTGCCGCTCCAACACTCGCAAAAACCCCTCGTCTAATCCCGCAATCGTCTCAAACGCTGATTTGCGACCACCTCCGGTTTGGCGAATCCGCTCTTGCCTCAGCACCGTTTCGTCCTCAAGCTCCCTCAAACCCAACTGTAATGTTTCGTGATGGCATCCCAGTAAGTGACGGATGTATGCCTGCCCGCCGTACCCTAGTTTTACTGCTTCAATCGCGGCATATCGGCGGCGATCCTTCTCCGACAACGACTCATAGTATCGCTGCATTTGAACTTCAATCTCACCAGGGTAAGGGCGTATCATCTACCAGTTCTCCATTTACCCTTCTAGTATATAGATATCATTAGCAGTATTACACCTTATTTAATCCACGATCCTAAAATTATAATAATTACAATATCTTGCCAGTATTGGCGGCGGATGCGAGCGCTAATGTCAATTCTTTGTCGATTAATTTTAAGATCAGAGAGCCTCTTTTTTATCATTTTCTTTGCAATTATTTA
>JACCVJ010000343.1 GCA_013698215.1 Tatlockia sp.
CCATTGAAACTCCTATCGACTGTCAAACTTATAAGACTAAAGTCTTTTTGGCTTGATCGATGGAAAGTCAAGTCTCTAAAGGCTTTTAGACAACTTCACCCACTAGGGAAAACCCGCAACCAGTTGATAGAGCGGAAAAAGCCACTTGCTCTTTTCCTAAAAGAGCAAGTGGCTTTTGAGCAACGCTCGATAATAGGTCGCTGGATTTACCCCCGCCGCCGAATACGCTGCTTTGTCGCTGCCTGTCCGACTCAGCACATCGATGATTAGATTGGCAAGCTCAGGGCTATATTTTGGTTTTCTGCCTACTGTCATTAATCAATCACTTTTTTTTTAGCTGTTTATCAGATAGAGCTTGCCGAGTATCCTTTTTTGAAGCAGCGCCCAAATGTGATCGCTGCCTAGAAACGTTTGCTTTATACCCGGCAAACGTTTCTATGGTTGGCACAATGCCCCGTAACAGTTTTGTTGAGCCTGGGCGATTGGCGATCGCGGCAACTAAACTATGACACTGCCGGATTAACTGCTGCCGTTCTAACTCGGCGGCGGCATGGCTTTGCTCATGAAGTCGCGTCATGGCTGTCCTCTAGATATAATCGCTAATGCTTTTAATGCCCATTCATCTTGAGGATTGTGCATGATATGCAAATTTAATAGGGCGATAAATCTAACACGGTCAAAATTGCTAAAGCATTTATTAAAAACAGTCTTTAAAATGCCGCCCCGTTTCTTGCCGAGTGCGATCGCTGCGTCATCTATCAGGATCAGTGCTTCAGCCCAAGATGGACAAAAGTTAAGTTGCTCCGTTAAAGATTCCGGGGTTATAGATTCATCGAGTAACTCTTCGTGATGGATTAGTGACGGGTCGATTAATTCTGGTGATGGATTAGTGACGGCTGGAATAGTTGGCAGTGATGGATTGTGATGGAAGTGATGGCAAATCTCATTTGTTTCACCGCTATTATTTTCTTTTTGTTTTTCTAATGCCTCGTCAAACAAATTTACTTCTTTAGTGCCTGATAAAAATAATTCATCACTTTCATCACTTCCGTCACTACCAAGGGTTTCATCCGTCACTAATCCATCACTTTGCGTTTTCAATCCATCACTTTGCGTTTTCAATCCATCACTTTCAGTGAAAATATTGGGGCTGCCGGAGCTACACTCCAGTTTTTCCACTTTTGGCGGCGGACTACTAAAAGAAATTGGGCGATCACGATCATCATCTTCAAAACGAATTGCCAAGCCCTCAAAGTAAGCACCTTTGTTATCGCGACCTTTATTAATTCCATCAAGTTTTAATTGACTAACGCAGAGATCGTGGAGCAGAGTAGAAAATCGCCGCACAGAGACAGCTTTACTGCCCGTAGCCGCGCTGTACTCGCAATAGGAAGCGTAAAGCCACTTATCCGTAAATAAATGAGTATTGGTACTGCCTGTAGATTTATCGCGCTTGGCTACTCCCACGTAGGTCTTAGCGGCGGGGTCGGTCACAATGCAAGCATCTAGCCACTCTGCCATGGGGTTAGTTTCGATTAGAGATTCAGCTTTGGATGAAGCAAGACTTCGCACAGCATTGGCGGTATTGAGTAGCAGTTCATTAACTTGCTCATCGGGCATTGCTAAAACCCACGCTAGCAGCCCAGGCAGGTAAGGCTTGAATTCCTTTTGTAAGTCGCGGCGTTCTTCTGGTTTAACTTGATGGGTAAATGGCAGCGTTAGCCGTCGCCGCTCTAGACCACTTGTGTAATCGGAACTTATGACGGGTTCATTAGCCGCCACGATCACCATACAAGTTGGCATGAAAGCCTTACACTGCTGGACATTTTTTCGTTCGTAGCGAATCGGATCGCCTCCGGTGATGGCTTTAAGTACCGACACTTCACCGCCGTACCGCTCCGAGTCAGTAATTAGCACTAAACGTTTTCCAAAAATGCCAGCAGTCTCAAATCGGTTTTCTTGTAACTGCCTTAAAGTTGTGACGGCGGTGTTCTCAGCCCCAACCAAAGCCATAGCTATCCCAGTAGTCAGAGTCCCCTTACCACTGCCACCACAGCCAATAAGTTCTAGATAACGTTGTAAGTCGGTTCGTCCAGTTACGACAGCTTTGAGGTAAGCCCGTATCACGTTGACGCGATCGCTGTGTCCCTTCATCGCTTCTAGCATCCAGTCAATCACTGGCTGACAGCCAATAGCCCGACCAGACCAGGAATAGGGCAAACACCATAACAGCCGATGACCTGGGGCATGAGGCAACAATTCATTACTCGCCACTTCCAACACCCCGTCTTCTAAAGGTATTAAACCCGGTGTTTCATGCCATTCGTGTACTTGTAAATAAGCTTTCATCAAGCTTACGGTGTGAGACACGAATGGGAAGCTGTACTGTCCAGCAATGTCAGCACGGGATTCTAGCGCCGCAATCACAATAGCGTTGACAGATTCGTCAGGAATTTCTGACCAAACGCCAGAGATTTTGGCTGAGTAATGATACCAAAGTTTAAGCTGTGTATTCCACGCTAGTTCGTGGCGATAGCGTTCAGCTAGTTCACGTGCGATCGCGGCTGGCTTTGGTGGTTTCTTGCCATTGCTAGGAGAAACTGGCTCATTTTGGCGGACTAGCAGCGCCCGGCTAATCTCAATTTCTAGCCGCTCGATGATTTGATCTGAATCCATACCAGAAGAATTGACAACATTATAAATATCGCCTTTCTCTGGGAGATCTAACCATATATTTGATAGTTCAATGGCGATCGCGGGAATGCCTGTTTTTACACACAGCTTCAATAATTTGTCTGCGGTTTTCGATCCTGTGCTGTCATTGTCAGGAACGATTACAAATAACTTCGGTTTATTAGCACTCAAGAAACTAATAATTTCCTGAAGGTAGCTACCCTCGCCGCCTTGGTTACAAAAGCTAGTTAATCCTAATTGACGTGCGGTTTCTGTTGCCTGTTCGCCAGCGTTGTAAAATACAACCTCCGCCGCTCCAGACGCGA
>JACCVJ010000422.1 GCA_013698215.1 Tatlockia sp.
AACCAAGAATTTCCCCATGTTTTTCTATTTACGACTGAAGGATTGACCACGCTTAACGGAATTACCGCCAAAATTGAGCCAGCATTAGCCGAATCTTGGCAAGTTTCAGACGATAAAAAACACATAACTTTTACTTTGCGACAAGGTTTACAATGGTCGGATGGCGAACCGCTAACCGCCGATGACGTTGTTTTTACTTATCAAGACATCATTTTCAATCCAGCGATACCGACCGATTGGAAAGACTTTTTAAAGGTAGGTGCAAGTGGTGTTTTTCCAAAAATCAGGAAGTTGAGCGATCGCCAAGTCGAATTTATCTTTCCCGAACCTTTTGCACCTTTTCTTAGCACAACTACCGGAGCATCAACAAATTCTGTCGGTATCTTACCAAAACACATTTTAGCAAAGTCGATTACAACTAAGGATGCTAAGGGAAAACCTCAATTTCTCTCTACTTGGGGAACAGATACAGATCCGCGCAAAGTTATTGTCAATGGTGCTTATAAAATAGCAAGTTACGCCCCCGGTCAGCGAGTCATATTTGAACGTAATCCTTACTACTGGCGTAAAGATGCTCAAGAAAACCCACAGCCTTATATTGAGCGGATTATCTGGCAAATTATTGAATCTACCGATACAATCGTCTTGCAATTTCGCTCTAAAGGTTTGGATGTTGTAGAAATTTCTCCAGAAAACTTTTCGTTGCTCAAACGGGAAGAAAAACGCGGTAAATTTACGGTTTATAATGGCGGCGCTAAGTTTCAGAGGGTTTTTATCGCCTTTAACTTAAATAAAGGGAAAAGAAATAATCGTCCGCTTATCGATCCAATTAAATCCCGTTGGTTTAATACTCTAGAATTTAGACAAGCCGTAGCCTACGCCATTGATCGCCAAACTATGCTCAATAACGTTTTTCGCGGTCTTGGTGCTGTCCAAGATTCGCCGATAGACATTCAAAGCCCTTTTTACATTTCCCCACAGCAAGGCTTAAGAGCGTATAACTATAACCCCCAAAAAGCAAAGGAATTATTGTTACAAGCAGGTTTTAAATACAACGCCAAAAAGCAATTATTAGACGCAAAGGGAAATAGAGTCAGGTTTTCGTTAATTACCAATAGCGAAAATAAAACCCGCGTTGCAATGGGAGCGCAAGTTAAACAAGATTTAAGTAAAATTGGCATTCAAGTAGATTACAACCCCATTGCTTTTAATACGTTGGTAGACAAGCTGTCAAATTCTCTAGATTGGGAATGCCACTTGCTTGGCTTTACGGGTGGCATAGAACCTCACGATGGCGCTAATGTATGGTTGACTAATGGTGGTTTGCACAGCTTCAACCAAAAAGAACCACCAGGGGAAGAACCGCTTACAGGAAGGGAAATAGCGGACTGGGAAGCAGAAATTGGACGCTTGTATATTAAAGGTTCTCAAGAATTAGATGAAGCTAGGCGTAAAGCTATTTATGCCGAAACTCAAAAATTGACTCAGGAATATTTACCCTTTATTCACTTAGTTAGCCCGTTGTCTTTAGTTGCAGTACGCGATCGCATCCAAGGAGTAGAATACTCTGCTCTCGGCTCTCAAGGCGGAACAATGTGGGATAAATATAAACTCAAAGTAGTAACAAAATAACTAAATTAACTGTGACTCAAGCTAACAATCTGCAAAGTCTGCTCGAATCTGTAGCTACAGGCGAAGTAAATCCCACCGTTGCTTTAGAAAAGCTCAAACACCTTGGTTATGAAAATGTCGGCGATTTTGCTCGAATAGATAGCGATCGCACTCGTAGAACTGGCTTTCCAGAAGTGATATGGGGTCAAGACAAGACTCCCGACCAAATTGCTCAAATTATCGAAGCAATGCGTCTGCGTAACCCGGTAGTGATGGCTACGCGCATTGAAAGCAGTGTCTATGCTCAGTTAGAAACTATAGTTACTGGATTGCAATATTACCCCGCCGCGAGAATTTGCGCCCTTACTCCTGAAGTAGTCGCCCCTCAATATCCTGGGATTATCAGTATTTTATCGGCGGGAACAGCAGATTTACCTGTCGCCGAAGAAGCGGCGGT
>JACCVJ010000437.1 GCA_013698215.1 Tatlockia sp.
TATCTTCTAAATCATCCGCCGGAGAATCAATTATTTCTTCGATTGGCAACACAACATCAATGGACTCTAATTCAGTAATATTCATATTTACGTTTAGGTGAGATGTAACTGATGTACTCTGTAACAACAATGCTTTGACAAAAATAATTGAAGACAATTTTTTTCAGCCTATTTGCTCTTAAGCAGATAGCAGTTTAAATAAGTAGACATCAAACTTGATTGTAATGTTTAATACGCTAACTTTCACCTATTAGTTATTTGGCTATTTCTGTTTTTATCCTAGCGTTAATCTAACAATAAGGGTTTGTACTACGGCTCTAAATTCAATCTGCTTTACCTCTTTGCTTGCTTGCGTTAATTTGCCTTAGACTGGATAAAACTACTCACCGAAGATTGATTAACTTGAACTATATCGTGCTATCAAAAGCGACGTTTAAAGTTAATTTTAGGTAATTTATTAAGTAATATTTGATGAAATTACAATCAAAACTTATGAACAAAACTTGCGACTTTTTGTTCTAACAACTACTTTTGTATGTAAGTCGTTACAATGAAAGATGGCAATGTTTGATTGTTGTGCTATAAAAGTTTGTTTAAGGGATTCCTAGTAAAGGATTAGACATTTATACCTAAACGTTACTGACTTATTAGCCTCAAAAATAGAATCTCATATATATCGAAGCTTTACTCTCTACCGATGGGGAGAAGATAATAGCTTTTAAAATAAGTAATTGCGTAAAATTAGTAACAACTTTTAAAGTAAATATTCAATGCTACCTATACAAAATTGTAATTATTGTCTCTAATTTGAACAGCAGTCAGTATAAAAAAGATAATATTTTAAACTAAAGCTTTAATTACGGGTGCCTAGCTTTTATGTATATTCCTGAATTAAACGGGTCAAATTTTATAGTAGCGGAGCCTGTAAGTATTTATCAAACAAGATCGAACAGTACTAAATGCTGGATTGAGGTATTGGTAGACTGTCCGGGTGCTACAGGAATATATACGTACAAGTTGCCGGAAAATATGTTGTTTGTGCAACCAGGTAGTATTTTAAGTGTTCCTTTTGGTACGCAACAAGTAGGTGCGATCGCAATTCGATTATTAGAGCAGCCAAGCGCTGATATACCTATTAACAAAATCCGCGAGGTAGAGGAAGTTGTCAGCGTCGGCTTTTTTAGTGCAAATTACTGGGAATTGTTGCAGCAAGTAGCCGATTATTACTATACCTCGTTGATACAGGTAATTAAGGTGGCTTTACCACCAGGATTACTAGGGCGAAGTCAGCGTCGCATCCGTCTAAAGGTAGAAAATATACCTTTAGGGGCAGAGACTTTTTTACCTACTACTGCTGCTCAAGTATTGCAATTGCTTCAAGCTCAAAGTAAAGGCGATTACAGTGTTAAATATCTTAAAAGCCAGATAAAAGGAGCAAATTGGGGAGTAGATCAACTTTTAAAACGCGGTTGGGTAGAAAGTTATTTAGAATTGCCCAGGTACTCAAAACCCCAGACAAAACAGGCGGTAACGCTAGTTGGGGATGTATTGTCGCCGGAATTAAATAAGCGTCAACAGGAAATTTTACAAGTTTTGGGCGATCGCGGTGGTGAATTATGGTTAAATGAATTTATTTTACTGTGCAAAACTACTTTAGCTACCCTGAAAACTCTTGCAGTTAAAGGCTTTTTAGTAATTGAACCGCGCGAAGTTTTACGCCAAGAAACATCGCCATTACAAGCGCAAGATCGCCCAAAAACCTTAACAACTGCTCAAGCTGCGGCTTTGGAGACTATTAACAGTTTAGATGGCGTAGCAGAAGTATTATTGCATGGAATCACAGGATCGGGAAAAACTGAAGTATATTTACAAGCGATCGCACCGTTACTAGCAAAAGGCAAATCCGCCTTAGTTTTAGTTCCAGAAATCGGACTCACCCCGCAATTAACCGACCGATTTCGCGCTCGTTTTGGGGAAAAGGTTTGCGTTTATCACAGCGCTTTATCCGATGGCGAACGTTACGACACTTGGCGACAAATGCTAACCGGAGAACCCCAAGTAGTCATTGGTACTCGTTCGGCGGTATTTTCGCCTTTACCGCAGCTTGGTTTGATAATTTTGGATGAGGAACACGACAATAGTTTTAAACAAGATAGTCCTGTTCCTACCTACCATGCGCGAAATGTTGCTAAATGGAAAGCTCAATTAGAAAATTGTCCGTTAATTTTGGGTTCGGCTACTCCAGCGTTGGAAACTTGGGTAAATAGAAATAAAGATAATACTTATTACCTAGCTTTACCAGAGCGGATACAATCGCGTCCTTTACCGCCTATAGAAGTAGTAGATATGCGTAAAGAGTTGCAGCTAGGCAATCGTTCCATATTTAGCCGTTCGCTGCAAGAGGCGCTAGAGGAAATGAAAGAGCGATCGCAACAGGGGATATTATTTATTCATCGGCGCGGACATAGTACATTTGTATCCTGTCGCAGTTGTGGCTATGTCATAGAGTGTCCCAACTGTGACGTTTCTTTGGCTTACCACCACACCGAAGCTGAGGCGAGTAAATTATTGCAGTGTCATTATTGTAATTATGTGCGATCGCATCCCCGCAATTGCCCTGAATGTAGTTCGCCGTACTTAAAGTTTTTTGGGAGTGGTACGCAGCGAGTAGCGCAAGAATTAACTCAGCAGTTCCCCCAGTTGCGTTTTATTAGATTTGATAGCGATACAACCCGTACAAAAGGCGCTCACCGCCACTTACTAACCCAGTTTGCCAATAAAGAAGCTGATTTATTAGTGGGGACTCAAATGCTGACTAAAGGGCTAGATTTGCCCCAAGTTACTTTAGTTGGCGTAATGGCGGCGGATGGGTTGCTGCATTTAGCAGATTACAGGGCTAGTGAAAGAGCCTTTCAAACCCTCACCCAAGTGGCTGGGAGAGCAGGTAGAGGAGACGATCCAGGGCGGGTAATCATCCAAACTTATACCCCCGATCATGCTGTAGTTCAAGCGGTACAACAGCACCAGTTCGAGTCTTTTATTGCTACAGAGTTAGAACAAAGAGCAGCATTGAATTATCCGCCCTATGGAAGGTTAATTTTATTGCGGTTAAGTAGTATGGAGGCGGAGATTGTAGAGCAAACAGCGCAAAAGATAGCCAAGATTTTAGCAAATACAGCTTACGAAAT
>JACCVJ010000650.1 GCA_013698215.1 Tatlockia sp.
ACAGTTGGCGGTAGGAAGTGCGATCGCATCAAACAAATTACAGCAGCAATTGCAGCAACGAATCGAGCAAGAAAAAATTGTCAGCCAAATTGCTCAACAAATTCGTCAATCGTTGAATTTAGCAGAAATTTTGCAAACAACGGTCACTCTAATAAGGCAATTTCTGCAAACTAATCGCGTAGTTATTTTTCAAATCCAACCAGACGGAAGCGGGACGGCGATTGTTGAATCGGTGGGGGAAGATTGGAAAAGCTTAATATCTGCAAATTTTTACTCACCCTACTTTACAAGCCCCAATATAGAAAACTACCGCCAAGGGCTAATTTCTACAAAAACAGACATATACAATACTGGGATTGACAAGTGTGATGTCGAGCTACTAGAGCAGTTTCAAGTAAAAGCCTGTTTAGTTATGCCATTATTTCAAGGCGAAATATTGTGGGGATTGCTAATTGCTCATCATTGCTCATCGCCGCGCCCCTGGCAAGAAATAGACATTAGTTTAGTCAAGCAATTATCAACGCAAATCGGGATTGCGATCGCGCAATCTGAGCTTTACCAACAAGTCCAGAGCGAATTAGCCCAAAGGCAACAGGTAGAAGCGGAGCTAAAAGAAAGCGAAGCCGGGTTGCGCCTTGCTCTAGAAGCCGCCAAAATGGGAACTTGGAACTGGAACTTAGTGACAGGTCAAATTATCTGGTGTGCCAATATGGAAGCCTTATTTGGCTTTCAACCGGGGGAATTTGATGGGTCTTGCGCTATGTTTGTTTCCAGGCTGCACCCAGAAGATGGCGATCGCGTCCTCAATGCTATCAACTTATCGGTAGCTACAGGCGCAGAATACAACATTGAATTTCGAGTTGTTTATCCTAACGGTCAAATTCGCTGGGCGCAAAGCAAAGGGCAAGTTTTTTACAATCAAACTAGGCAACCCATCCGCATGGCTGGAGTTGATATCGATATCACCGCAGCCCAGCAATTGAAAGCAGAAAAAGAAGAATTGCTACAAAGAGAACAAGCAGCAAGAGCCGAAGCCGAAGCCGCTAACAGGAGTAAAGATGAATTTTTGGCGGTGGTATCCCATGAATTGCGATCGCCCCTTAATGCAATTTTAGGCTGGGCGAAGCTACTGAGGACGCGGGAACTAGACAAAGAAACAACCAACCGAGCGCTAGAAACCATCGAACGCAACACCCAAACCCAAGTACAACTAATTGAAGACTTGCTTGATGTTTCCCGGATGATTCGCGGCGACTTGCAGCTAACTATGGCTCCGGTGAGATTAGCAACACTGATAGAAAACACTATCAGTAGCAATAGTTTGACCGCCGAGGCAAAACAGATCCAACTTAATTCCATCCTCAATACCGATGGTCAAATTTTGGGCGATTTCAATCGTTTACAACAAATTGTTACTAATCTATTGACAAACGCCATCAAGTTCACCCCACAAGGTGGGAGTGTTGAAATTTGTTTACAACAAGATGGCTCTCAAATTCAAATTAGAGTAACTGATACTGGAAAAGGAATTAGTCAAGAATTTCTGCCCCATGTATTTGATCGCTTCCGCCGTGTTGATAGTTCTACAGAGCGTTCTACCGACGGGCTAGGATTGGGACTTGCGATCGTTTCTCATCTTATTCGGTTGCATGGTGGTACTGTTGCAGCTAGTAGCCCTGGGGTTGGACAGGGAGCCACTTTTACTGTCGTGCTGCCAATTTTGGAGTCAATTAGGGACTCAAAGCCAGAAATCAGCCAGAAAATAACCCTATGCCCCTAGCAGATATCCGCGTTTTGGTAGTCGATGACTAAGTTGATAGCTTAGAACTTGTCGATTCCTTAACAGCATCGGGCGCGCTCGCCTTAGCGGTTAGCTACGCCGCTAACGCCTTAGAAGTTATTGAGCAGTTTAAACCAGATATTTTAGTTAGCGATATTGCTATGCCTCAAGCCGATGGCTATACTCTGTTAAATCGCATTCGAGAAATGAAGCAATTAGGGCAAATTCCAGCGATCGCTCTTACCGCCTTTGCCCAAGAAGAAGACATCAAAAAGTCTCTGTATGCTGGGTTTGGTCGCCATTTGACTAAGCCTGTAGAACCGACAGAATTAGTTAAGGCGATTTTGGAAGTTTTAGTTGGAGCCAGTAGGGTAAAAGTAGATAAAATATATTGAGTTATAAATATTAATTCTAAGTTTCCCGCATGATTCAGTCTGAAAAATTTGTTACAAAAACTTTCGACTTGACTAATTGCGATCGCGCTATACATATTCCTAGATTAATTCAGCCTCACCGGGTGTAAATGACTATATTGTCAAGTCCATCGATACCAGTAAACTAATTTATTCAATCAACTTATTTATGCCTTACTGGTTTGAAATTACTATATTGCCCCATCAACTAGATTAATTTTTTATGAATCCAAACCCGATTGTTAGCTTAATTCGCGCCGACTCCTACCAATTAGAATCTCTGCAAAATAACATTGCCAAACTCTTAGCACCGATGGGGGGAATGGCGGCTATAGTCAAAATGGGCGATCGCGTTTTACTTAAGCCCAACTTGTTAACCGGGGCGCGTCCGGGTAAAGAATGTACTACCCGTCCCGAATTAGTTTATGTTGTCGCGCAAATGGTCATGGATGCGGGAGGTAAGCCTTTTTTGGGCGATAGTCCAGCTTTTGGGACAGCTAAAGGAGTGGCGCAAGCTAATGGTTATTTACCCTGGATAGAAAAACTAAATTTACCAATTATCGATTTTCATGGGCAACGTTATCAAACTTTGGGAGAAGAATTCAACCATCTGTTGCTATCTACTGAAGCAATGGAGGCAGATGTAGTTATCAACTTGCCTAAAATCAAGTCGCATATGCAGCTAACTTTGACAATGGGTGTAAAAAATCTATTTGGTTGTGTCCCTGGCAAGATGAAAGCATGGTGGCACATGGAAGCGGGAAAAGATAGTGCTAGATTTGGGCAAATGCTGGTAGAAACAGCACGGGCAATTAATCCAGCCTTGACGATTGTTGATGGGATTATTGCTCATGAAGGAAATGGCCCTAGTGGGGGAGAACCTCGGCAATTAGGGGTTTTGGGGGCAGCAAGTAATGTCTTTGCCCTTGATCTAGCGATCGCACATCTTTTAAAGGTTGACCCCTCTATTGTCCCTACAATCGCCGCCTGTCAGAGGTTGGGGCTTTGCGGGGACTTGGATAGTATTAATTTTCCGCTCTTGCAACCTGACGAATTACAAATAGATGATTGGCGGCTACCCGATACGTTAATGCCGATTGATTTTGGAATGCCTCGCGTTTTGAAGTCTACGTTTAAGCATTTTTACATTCGGTTTATTAAAGAGCCGATGAGTGCTTATTTGTAAGCTTTTTCCCTTTGATATTAGAGCAGATCCCCCCTAACCCATGTCAATAAAGCGGTCAGGTTCAGCTACACCGCTTTTTGACTCCCCTTAAAAAGGGGAAAATATCTTTTTTAGTTTTTCCAGGCAATTTCTATCGATGAGGAACACCGTGTACTCGCAAAACATCGCTAAAAGTAGCGCAATAATTCGGCAATCCTAAGCTTTCAGGATTAACGGGGTTTTCGTAACTAAAATGTCTGTAAGTTAAACAAAACTTATCCCAATCTGCCATTTGAATGCGAAATAGCGGAATCAAAATATTAGCTAAAGCTAAAGTTATAGGAATACGAAAATAAATCTTGTTGTTGAGATAGTTACAAGCTTCCTCAATTGCTCTATCGGCAGTTATCCGTTTTTGACCTAATACTAATTGCCGCGATTCCTCAGCTTTTGGTGGATTGTCAATCAAGTATCTAATAACCTCTGCAACATCTTTTCCATGAATAAAGTGGAAACTACCATCAGCTTTAAAAAAACGAATTAAATTAATTAATTTTGTAATTTCTGGGATTCCTGCCGACAAATGCGAGTAAGGTTTAGTGTTATCTCCTCCCAAAACTAAGGTAGGAAAAATTTTAGTTATTTTAGATTTAATCGCACTATTCGCCAATTTCTGAAAACACTCGTATTTAGAACAAATGTAATCTGTACCAATTTCTCCCGCTTCCTTAAGTAACTGGTTATGACTATCTAAAATACTCGCTGTGGAAAAGTAAATTACTTGTTGACAAACTTCGGGATCTAGCAAACTTATCAATTTAACAGTTTTAGTGACATTGATATCAAATATGTCTTCACCGCCCCATACAGTAGCCGTGAGTACCGCCGTGTCGATAGTTTTGAGTAAATCTGTGAAATCCTCAATCTTGCCCATATCGCCCTGCAAAATCGTAATTCCCGGACGAAATTTTGTATTTACTTGTAATTTAGCGGGATTCCTGACGAGCAAATACAACTCGTGGTCGGTCTGTTCAATTAAGGCTTCTGTAAT
>JACCVJ010000474.1 GCA_013698215.1 Tatlockia sp.
TTGCTGCTAAAACTGCTTTCCAAACGGCGATAGAAATCGATCCTAATTTTGCCACTGGCTACTACAACTTAGGCTTAACGCTGAAAGCAATGGGGAATTTGACCGCAGCTATAGCAGCTTATCAAAAAGCGATCGCCATTAATCCTCATTACGCCGAAGCTTACCAAAATTTGGGCGTAGTCTTATTAAAAGCTGGTTTAATAACCGATAGTTTAGCCGCCTTTAATAGAGCGATTGCTTTACATGAGGGTCAAAACCCCATTGCAGCGAAACAGTTACGTCAAGGCTTGCAAGATATGGGTTTAATTAAATAATCGTGACTTCGCCTGTATCCAAATCGTACCGCCCACCGACAATTTGTAGTTTGCCTTGGGTAACTAAATCTGTCAACAGTTTTGACTTGTTTAATACTTCTAGTTGATACTGGACGTTGGCAATTACTGCATTGTTAATGCGATCGCCCTCAAGATCCTTGACTCTAGCCAATGCAGGCTTAATATCTGCGACAAAAGTACCGATTTCGCCATCTTCTAACGTATCTTCAACGGCGGCGGTTACGGCTCCGCACCTTTCATGACCTAAAATGACAATTAGTTGAGAGCCGAGTATTTTTATAGAATACTCCAAACTGCCCATAACTCTAGGACTAACAACGTTTCCGGCAATTCTGACGACAAATAAATCGCCTAAACCAGCATCAAAAATCATTTCCGCCGGAACCCGCGAATCAGCACAGCTAAGAATTGATGCAAAAGGATGTTGTACCAGGGCAATTTCTGCCAAACGTAACCGCGATTGATGGGGATTAAGCCGATGATCTTGAACAAACCTTCTATTGCCTTCTACAAGCTCTTGGAGCGCCAAAGTTGGACTAATGGTTGAAGTAGATTCTTGAGCTAAGGCGGCGCTCCCTAGCAATAATGGACTGCTAAGAGCCACTATGCCTGTTAACTTGATAAAATCTCGACGACCAATATACCCATTAGTCCGACTCATAGTTTTACCTTAACGGCGTACTTGTTGCAGTTTATCAGCCTGAGCTTGAGTAGTAATTAGGGCATTATCGGGAACAAATGCGCGATCGCGCAAAGTTACCCCTACTACCACTGCACCAGTACCAATAGTTACATTATTTCCGACAATAGATTTGAACAACACCGCATCGTCGCCGATAGTTAAGTTGTTGCCAACTTCTAAGGGGCCGTGAAAAACAATATTATCGCTAGTAGTGAGGTTGTTGCCAATTTTAATATTTGTACCTTTGAGAGCGTGAAAAGTTACGCGATCTTCAATTTCAGCATTGTTACCGATAATAATCGGCGCACCTTCATCTGCTCTAATCGAGGTTCTTTCCCCAACTTCGCTATTAGCACCTAGCCGCACATCGCCCACAATTCGAGCAAATTCTTCTAATTGTACATTTTTGCCCAAAGTTGGTGCTACAGGGTTGGGATTCCAAGAAGTTTTGGGCGCAGGACTTACACCTGTTACCCCATCATAGCCAGATTCTTCATCCAATTTATCGTAACTTTCCGCAAAGTCGGCATTAACTTCTAATACCTCGTTTTGAAACTCGGAGTTAGCCTTAGCTTTGGGTTTTAGCGCGTTAGCTTGAGCTTGAGTTGTAATTTTAGCGCCAATTGGGACAATGCGATCTTTGGGAATTGTTACGCCTGTAACGGTTGCGCCGTGTAATACAAATACTCCGTCTTCAAGGGTGCTATTAGTAATGCGCGCTCTAAAACCGATAAAGTTGAAGTTGCCTAACTTAGAATTTTTGATTACGGCTTGGTGAGCAATACTAACTCTATTTTGGGTACTGCTTGATTTTGCTCCGCAATTAGCCGCCGGAGCGGGAGCATTGCGCGTTGCTAGGAAGTGAATATTGTCTTGCAAGTTAGTTTCATTGCCAATACAAATTTTAGTGCCAGGTTCAGCACTTAAAATAGTGTTGGAAGCAACAAAGCTTTTTTCACCTACCAAAACATCCCCAAATAATTCTACTAAAGGGCTGACGAAGCTTGAAGTTGCTACCACAAGTTTAGACATTCCCGATTGAGCGAATACGTCTACTCCTATAGCCAGGGCTGATATTCCAGTAATAGCGATCGCTACAGAAAGTGCGATCGCTAACTGACGAAATTTGAACATAAAATATTGTCCTAAACCAATTTTTTGAGTAACTACAAGCAAAGTTACGATCCAGCAGTTAAATGTAAAACTAAGTAGTTGACATTCAAACCGAGTTTTTATGGGAACATCGACACACTTACATTTTTTTAAAGGCTGAAGTAATTATACGGTGAATTAGCCTGTTTTATAGAAACTTTATATTTCTGGTCGAACTTCAAGAGCGATCGCGCCCAATGCCCCTTTACGAAAATCTGTCAACATCTGTCTGGCGGTGCGTTCTATATCTCCTTGGTGGCGTTTTTGCGCCAAGGCAATTAAGTAATCTTCCGCCGTCATAGCTACAGCATCTAAGTCGTACCGAGTCCCCAAAGGATTGTTTGGCAACAAACCTGGAGAATCAATCGCTAATTTTTGCAGTAACTCAATTAAAACCGTTGCTACTCGTTGATTGTCGTAGGAAGCATCGCCAATATCATCGCAAATAGCTAATTTATTCGCATTTAGTTGATTATTTAGCTTACTGGGAATAATTCCCGGAGCATCTAATAGTTCTAGTTGGTCAGAAATTCTTACCCAGCGCAACTGACGAGTAACCCCCGCCCGCGCCGCACTTTCTACAACTCGCCGATTTAATAAGCGATTAATTAAAGCCGATTTGCCAACGTTAGGAAACCCAATTACTACCGCCCGGACAGGACGGGGCAACATTCCGCGCTGTTGTCGCCTTTCGTTAAGTTCGATTCCTGCTTTTTGGGCGGCTTTGGCGATCGCGGTTATCCCTTTACCAGCTTGCGCGTCGGTAAAATAAGGTTCTTCGCCTTGCTCTCTAAACCATCGCATCCACGCTTGTTGAGCGGAGGGCAAAATCATATCTACGCGATTGAGAATTAATAGCCGCTCCTTGTTACCTATCCATTCTTGGACTTGGGGATGATGGGTTGCTAAAGGGATGCGCGTGTCTCGTACCTCTAAAACTACATCAACAAGTTTTAGCTGTTCTTTGAGGGCTTTTTCCGCCTTGGCGATGTGACCTGGATACCATTGGATAGCGGGAGTTTTCATGAGTTTTATTATCTAGAAATGTAGAGAGACGTTGCAATGCGAAATGTAGAGACGTTGCATTGCAACGTCTCTACAAGGATTTGCGCGATCGCTCTAACTTTTATCATGGCACTACTAGCACAGGACAAGGAGAAAGGTTAATTACTCGGTTGGTGACGCTTTCAGAAGCGCCATCTTCGGTTAATCCTAGTCCGCGACAGCCCATCACAATTAAGTCTGCCCCAATTTCATCGGCGACATCACAAATTGTAAAAGCTGGTTTGCCCTCTCTTTCTAAAACTTCTGCCTGTATACCTTGCTGACTAAATAAAGCTTGGGCTTTTTGCAATAACTGAGCTACGGCTTCGGGGGAAGTCATAACTTGTTCGGCATCACTGGGCGATTCAACGACCGATAGCAACACTAAGCGGCTACTGCAAAGCTGAACAACGTTAACAACTACCTCTGCCGCTTCTTGGGTTTCTCGGCTGCGATCAATGGGAAATAAAACAGTCTTAAACATCAATAGATACCTGTGATACCTTGCTCCGGTAAAATGTGGACGGTGCTAAACATTTGAATACCGAAAATACAACCAACCTTAGGAGATTAACCCTGTGTCCAAAAAAACTTTAGCAAATTTGTCCTCTGGCGATTTATCTGGCAAACGCGCCCTTGTCCGAGTAGATTTTAACGTGCCTTTAGATGACCAAGGCAACATTACTGATGATACCCGGATTCGGGCAGCCCTACCCACCATTCAAGACTTAATGCAGAAGGGCGCTAAAACAATTTTAGCCAGCCACTTCGGTCGTCCCAAAGGTGTAAATGATAAACTGCGCTTGACTCCTGTGGCTAAACGTTTATCAGAATTACTTGGTCAAGAAGTGATTAAATGCAATGACTGTATTGGCGAGGAAGTTACAACCAAAGTGGGAGCAATGCAAAATGGTCAAGTGCTGTTGCTAGAAAATGTCCGCTTCCATCCTGAAGAAGAAAAAAACGATCCCGAATTTGCGAAACAATTAGCTGCTAATGCTGATGTGTATGTAAATGACGCTTTTGGGACAGCACACCGCGCCCATGCTTCCACTGAAGGCGTAACTCACTACCTCAGCCCTTCGGTTGCTGGTTATTTGATCGAAAAAGAGTTGAAATACTTGCAAAACGCGATTGAAAATCCTCAGCGTCCTTTAGCGGCAATTATTGGCGGCTCTAAAGTTTCTAGTAAAATTGGCGTAATTGAAACTTTGATCGATAAGTGTGACAAATTGCTCTTGGGTGGAGGGATGATTTTTACGTTTTACAAGGCGCGAGGAATTAGTGTCGGTAAGTCTTTGGTAGAAGAAGATAAGCTAGAACTAGCCAAATCATTAGAAGCTAAGGCAAAAGAGCGCGGGGTGGCACTATTATTACCTACCGATGTAGTTGTCGCCGATAAGTTTGCTGCTGATGCTAATGCTCAAACAGTTAGTATTGACAACATTCCTGATGATGGCATGGGTTTAGATATTGGCCCCGACTCAATTAAAACTTTTCAAGAGGCTTTAGCAGATTGCAAGAGCGTGATTTGGAATGGCCCGATGGGTGTATTTGAGTTTGATAAGTTTGCCAAAGGTACAGAAGCGATCGCTTATTCTTTAGCCGATCTTACCAAAACGGGCGCTGCTACTATTATTGGTGGTGGTGATTCCGTAGCAGCCGTAGAAAAAGTAGGTCTTGCTGACCAAATGAGTCATATTTCTACGGGTGGTGGTGCTAGTTTGGAGCTATTAGAAGGTAAAGAACTTCCTGGAATTGCCGCTTTAGATGATGCTTAAGGGCGAATAATTAGCAGTTGTAGTTAAAGCATCGCCTCGCTACAACTGCTTAATAATTGAATGTACCTTTGGATAGTAGGCATGGGTAACATTTGTTGCGTAGGATTTTTGTCAGGCTTGAATTTAATACCTGGGTTTTGAGTGTCTATAAGCACTGATTTCGTCTAGTAATTAGGAAAAACAAGGAGTTGTGTTTTATGCAGGAAGTCTTAGCAATTTTTTTGAGAAAAACTATCGTAGTTTTGCTAGTTGGTTTTATCAGTACTTGTAGCTTATTTGCTATTAGCAGTCAGCCAAGTTTTGCCGCAACTTCGACTATGCAGGAAATGCACAGCCAAAGTCAATCGGTAAGCGATCGCGAACAAGCTTATGAGGAACAAATAGAAGCTGAAAAAAACCCAGAGAAAGTCTTTGCTGAAAATTTGAAGGAATACAGAAAAGAAAATCCTGGGGAAGGTCTGATCGAAAAAACTATAGAGGGTGTAGAAAAAGTAGCCGATAAAGTTACTGGTAAAAAATAGGTTTAAACCACTTACTATATGGAGACGTTGCCTAAACGTCTCTAATTATTCTAAATGATACCTTTTGATTATTCCCTAGATTTTAAAACTATTGATTTTCGCGATCGCCCGGATCTTTATCGAGTCGGTAAAGGCGAACAGGGCGTACTTTTAGTAGAACCTTACAAGTCTGA
>JACCVJ010000476.1 GCA_013698215.1 Tatlockia sp.
CAGCAATTCCAAATTCAAATTTTGACAACGGGTACAGTTTACCTTGAGGATAAAGGAGTATCTCTTCAAGGGCATCGAGATGGAGCCAATGACACTAAGTTTTGGAGTAATGCTAGGATTTCTCCAACGAGCTATTGCAGAAATCAAAGACCCAAGGCTTGCCAGTAACGCGACTCGCTACAGCATCAAAGATACAGTTCTGGGAGCCTTTTCAGTATTTTTCATGCAATGTGAGTCGTTTTTGGAACATCAGCGTCAGATGCACAGCCGTCATGGGCAAGATAATGCCCAAAGCTTGTTTGGCTTGACACAAATTCCGACCACACCTCAAATTCGGAATATTCTGGACAAGCTCGCCGCCAAGGAATTATTTCGGGTGTTCACCTGGGTTTACCAATCATTGCAGAGGGATGGGTACTTAAAGCCTTATCACTGTTTGGGTGGACATCTGTTGGTGACTTTAGACGGCACTCAGTATTTTAGTTCTCAGACTATTCATTGTGAGTGTTGTTCGAGTCGCACCCATAAAAACGGCAATGTCACTTACTTTCATAGCGCAATTCTGCCCGTAATTGTCGCACCAGGTCAGCCCCAGGTGATTTCCTTAGCCCCTGAGTTGATCACCCCTCAAGATGGAGCTGAAAAACAAGATTCGGAAGTGGCAGCGGCCAAACGATGGATCAATAACTATGCCTCAGAATTCAAAAATCAACCCGTCACTTTCTTAGGGGATGACCTATATAGTCGTCAACCAATGGTTGAACATTGCCTAGAAACTGGGATGAATTTCATCTTCACTTGCCTGCCTGAATCCCATACCGCCCTTTATGATTGGTTGAACTATCTGGAGAACATTGGAGAGGTCAAGACGTTAAAAACATTCCAATGGCACAAACGCTCGAAAGAAATTTACTTCTATCGCTACGTCAATCACATTCCCTTGAGAGACACTCAACCCGCCTTGGGAGTCAATTGGTGCGAGCTAACGCTTACCCGTCAGTCCGATGGCAAAATTCTTTATCAAAATGCCTTTGTCACTCGCCATGAACTAACAGGTGAGACTGTTCAGTTGGTAGTTAGCGCGGGCAGAAGTCGCTGGAAGACGGAAAATGAAAACCACAATGTCCTCAAGACCAAGGGTTATCATCTGGAACACAATTTTGGACACGGGCAACACCATTTAGCCTCTCTCTTGCTCACCCTCAATCTCTTGGCCTTTCTCTTCCACACCGTTTTGCACCTCGTTGATAAACCCTACCAACAAATCCGCTTGCAGCGCGGCACTCGCAAAGGTTTCTTTCAAGATATTCTCAGCCTTACCAAATATTTACTCTTTGACAGTTGGCAGCATTTAATTGACTTCATGCTCTCTGACTCAGTATTCTCTCCAGCCACTGACTCCTCCTAAACTTTTGAATTTGGAATTGCTGACGAGCAATTGATGGTTACATTAATGCAACGGCAATGTGTCAAGCCTGCGGTAAGCAGTTAGCCCATTACTTGGAAAATCAAACTACGAAAGCCTTTCTAGAAGCGCTTTGTGAAAACATCGGAATTCCGATATTAGATTTAGCCCAAGTTAAGCGGGGTCGTAATGGTGGTACTTGGGTACATCCCCAGATTGCTATAAACCTCGGTCAATGGTGCAGCCCCCAGTTTGCTGTTTTAGTATCTAAGTGGGTCTACGAGTGGATGAATAGGGGCAAAGCGCCAGCCGTTACACCGCTATTACTCTCACCCAAAGAACGATTAGAGAATATTCGGCTGGGTCTTGACTTATTTCAACAACTTGGTGGCTGTGATGAGCGCACTGAAATTTTGCTCAAAGACTGTATTCGGAATATTCTTGTCGAAGATAAACTTCAACCAGCTTTACCTGGACGAGTTGAATACCCCGTTTCAGACCGCGCTGTAGTAACGGGGTATCGTCCCACTCCTGGACAACTACGCAAAATCGGTAAGGAAGCAGCCCGAATCTATCAACAACGTCACGCAGAAAAACCTATCCAGAGGGAGCAATTTGTTGGTGGTACAACGCGCATGGTGAATGTCTATTCTGAGGCTGATGTCGATGTTTTAGATGAAGCGATTTCCTTAGTTATGGGAAACAACACAACCGTTATGAGCGCTAAGGTTCATGAATTGACTAGATAATTACGCGAGAGGTTAAAACATTGTGATTATTACAGAAAACACTAACAATACATCAGAGGAAGCTGCGTTTCCTTTGAGCTTTGAAGATTTTATGAGCCAACAAATTGCTCCCATAGCCAAATATGCTTACGAGCAGGCAGTTACTCGTAACCGTAACATCATTGTAGTATCCTATCAGTGTTTAGAAGCGAGAAGTATTGATACTGATACTGATGGAAATGTAATTAGCGTTAACGGAGCTAAATGGAATACTCGTATTAGCTGCGTCGATATAAATAGCTATAGAGAACATCTAGTTAATTTTTACGTTGCTCAGGAAAATCTTAATTGCCATGCTAACGCAATCGAGAAAATTCTTGAATTAATTGACCCAGACCGTCAATGCTGGCTATATCTACAACAGGGCATTTTCTTACCAGAACATCATGTCTACTGGCTGGATGACCAAATTGTCAGTAACTTGGTTGAGTTTCCTGTTTCGCTTTCGTCCTGGTATCAGTCAAGCTTTGTTACTGCTCATCGGAAACCACGTCAGCAACCAGAGCAAGAGTTAGAACTTGAGTTATTCAATTGGTTGCAGATTCATGGTGTAGAGGTTGAGCGTCAAGTATCAACTAAAAATAATCATCGTCTCGATCTGTGGATACCTGGTCGAATGATGCTAGAGCTAAAAGCTCGTATTGTTACAGGCGACGATGTTTGCCAAGCTATTGACTACTACGCCACTTATCAGCGTCCGATTATTTTGGTTGGCAAAGGTTTATCCACTGCGGCAAGTCGGGGCATCGAAGGATTTACTAGAGAAACAATACAAGATGCCCTAGTTTTTGTTACTTGGTCAGCCGTTAAAACCTACTTAAAAGGAGCATTAAATATTCGTGGTTACGTTACTGGTTAAAGATTTTAAAAGAAGGGAAGCCGATTTCATCCAACCAGGGATAACAGCCGCGCCTTGCCAGTTTGTCCCGTTCGAGTATGTGCTGGAGCTAGACAGGCTTTGGGCAGCACGGCAAGGAAACCGACAAAAACTACTTGGGGAGTAACCGCATTCTTTTTCCCAGTAGCCAAGTTTTTCCACACCCAACCAAAATTAGGATAAATTTATGTCACCAAAAGTAAACGAGCTTGGCGATCACCGTCAGGTTTTAAAGGCACTGACTGGCGATCGCGCTCAGACCCAACTTGACTTATTGAGATGTCGTTGTCCCCGGTGCAATCGCTTTGGTATTGTCTTTGACACGCACGAGTACTACGGCATTATCTACAGGTGCAGTTGTCTTCCTGTCCTCTGGGTCATCAGTCCCGAAACGGGCGAAAAGCTGGAGGGAGGTTAAGATATGACATTTACTTCCGCCGTTTTAGGCGTAGTACAACACCCAACTAACATCTTAACTGAATACCTTAGTAGATTTAGAGGAGTTAAGAAGTTTAAGGCGTATATTCTTTCGTGGTTAGACGGCTGGATTCATAACAAATTGAAAGCAGGAAAGCCCCCTTGGGTATATGTAATTAACCAAGAATTAGCCGAAGCTCTTGGTTGTTGTCGAGACACAGTTTTTCGCCACCTCAAAGACTTGTGTGAGATGGGAATGCTGAGGAAGACCCCCTACAAGCGTTGGGCAACTGACAATATTTGGGCGTACTCCATCGACTTTGAAAAACTCAGGCAAGAATTAGCGCCGCCTGTAGATATTTCTGCAACCAAAAATCAGATAGTCGACAGCAGAAAATCAGATAACCGGGAATCTGAAATTGTACAGCCGACAGCAGAAAATCAGACATTCTACATAAGTCCAATTCCTAATTCATCCCAAGTACAACCACAACACAGCCTGCCTGCTGCTGGGGGAATAGTTGAGGAGAAAGAGCAACCTGTCCCCGAACAAAAGATCGCAATTCCTCCAACTGATGAAGAATTGAAAAACGCCTGTACTCAAATTTCTCGTTTATCATCGCAAGTTCAAACTAATTTACAGGTTAAAACCGCGATAGAAAAACATTGGGCTAATTTCCCGGCGGCGCTCGAAAGACTGAAAATTGCAGTACAAGAAAATTGGCGTTGTAACTTAACAGGGGTGCTGGTCAAGGCTTTGAAGGAAGGTGTGCCATCCGAGGATGCTGCCCCGCCTTGTGCGTTTTTCGGTTGGAAAGAATGGGCGGACGAAGCAATCAAGCGCCGATTAATGCAATACTCGCACTCTCAAAATGGCGATATCATGGTGCATTTTGTTGGCGGCACTCAAGGATTGTGGAGCCAGTTGCGCTCCTTGTCGTGGTCTGAGGTGGAACTTATTGCTAGTGGGGGAGAAAGGAAATGAGCAATAGCCTAAATCGCGCGCAAGGGTTAAGGCTTCGTACTCAATCAAAAAACAAGCCTACTCATAGGTTAGAAACACCCATTACGAGCCTTTAAAAAAGTAATATTACTTTTTTGAACTTGGGATTAGACTTAATTTCTAGTTGCCAAAAGCCTTACATAATCAGACTTCCGCGTTTCTTACAAAAATCTTGGAGCAAATAACTATGAGTTCACATCAAAGACGTAATAACTTTTCTGAAGAATTATCCACTGCTACCCAAGCAATAGAGTTTAGCTATGGTATGCTTAATCTGGCGACTCGTAAAGTCGTTCAACAACGTACTATCGAGATTAAGAGTTTGCTACGCCGTACTGCCCAAGATATCATCGATATCGGGGAAAAGTTAAGTGAAGTTAAGCAGGAGCTAGGACATGGGCAGTTTGTGGATTGGTTGCGTACAGAATTTGATTGGAGTGATTCAGCCGCCAGAAAATTCATGCAAGTCCACAGAAAATTCAAATCAGTAAAATTTACCAATTTAAACATTGCTATTTCGGCACTGTATTTGCTGGCGGCGGATTGTACTTCAGAAGCAGCACGCGCGGAAGCCGTGCAACGTGCTGAGGCGGGAGAAGTAATTACTCGTGCTAAAGCAAAGGAGATCGTTCAGCATCACGAACAAGCCGCGCA
>JACCVJ010000651.1 GCA_013698215.1 Tatlockia sp.
AAAATACTCACTATATTTTAGGTTCTGTAGCTGGCCCTCATCCTTACCCGATGATAGTGCGCGACTTTCATGCTGTAATCGGACAAGAAACTCGTTGGCAAGCTGAGGAGAAATGGGGCGGATTGCCAGATATTCTGCTTGCTTGCGTAGGCGGCGGTTCTAATGCAATGGGACTATTTCATGAATTTGTCAGCGACTCCAGCGTCAGAATGATTGGGGTTGAAGCCGCCGGAGAAGGTGTAGAGACAGGAAAACACGCCGCCACTTTAACTAAAGGGCGAGTTGGCGTACTACATGGCGCAATGAGTTATTTGTTGCAAGACGCAGAAGGACAAGTAATTGAACCACACTCCATTAGCGCCGGATTAGACTATCCCGGAGTGGGTCCAGAGCATAGTTACCTCAAAGAACTAGGACGCGCCGAATACTACAGCGTTACCGACCAGCAGGCATTGGACGCATTACAATTACTATCGCAGCGAGAAGGGATTATTCCCGCCTTAGAAACCGCTCATGCGATCGCCTATTTAGACACTCTTTGTCCCCAACTGACAGGTAGCCCCAAAATTGTGATCAACTGTTCGGGGCGTGGCGATAAAGATGTACAAACAGTAGCAAAAGCATTGCACAAAGACGGTTAATAAAATAAACAAAAAATCGCCATGATAGCTGTAACCCAAGCAACCGTTGACAATATAATTGCACCGAGCGAAATTGAATGGCCCAAGTTATTGCAACAATTACTAGCAGGGCAAAGTCTCAGCATTCCGACGGCTGCTGATTTGATGCAAGGTTGGTTAACCGAGGCAATCCCGCCCGTACTATCGGGAGCAATTCTCGCCGCTATCCAAGCTAAAGGCGTAACCGCCACTGAATTAGTAGGAATGGCGCAAGTTCTGCACGCCCAATCGGCAATTAGTAAAAGCATCCCCAGTTCTACACCGTTGATTGACACCTGCGGGACGGGAGGAGACGGGGCATCTACCTTCAATATTTCTACAGCAGTAGCCTTTGTAGCCGCCGCCGCCGGGGTGAAAGTTGCCAAGCACGGTAATCGTTCAGCTTCTAGTAAAACGGGTTCTGCCGACGTATTAGAGGCTTTAGGAATCAACCTCAATTCCGAAGTTGAAAAAGTAACCGCCGCCGTTGAGGAAGTGGGAATTACATTTTTATTTGCTCCCGGTTGGCATCCGGCGTTAAAGGCTGTAGCCGGGTTACGCAAAACTTTAAAGGTGCGGACAGTTTTTAATCTACTGGGACCCTTAGTTAATCCGATGCAGCCTACTGGGCAAATTATCGGCGTTAGCGATCCTAGTTTAGTAGAGACAATTGCTCGTGCTTTATCGCAACTAGGAATAGAAAGAGCGATTGTTGTTCACGGTAGAGAAAAGCTAGACGAAGCGGGGTTAGCAGATATTAACGATTTGGCGGTACTAGAAAATAATCAAGTCCGTTTAATGACGTTAGATGCTGAAGAACTTGGTTTGCAAAAAGCCGCAACCGCCGAGATTAGAGGGGGAGACGTAGGGGAAAATGCTCAAATTCTTAAAAACGTACTCCAAGGGAAAGGTACAGAAGCCCAACAAAATGTTGTGGCTTTAAACGCCGCCTTAGCGCTTTATGTCGGGAAAGCAATTACATCAGAGGAATATAGTAAAGGAATTGCGATCGCCCATGACATTCTCCGCAGTGGTGCAGCGTGGTCAAAATTAGAGCAATTAGTCCATTTTTTGCGCTGACATCAAAAATTAGGGGATTAATTTCCCCTTTTTTTTCAATTCACCGTACCCCGCAATCTAGTTATGATGCCTTTGAGTCTCAAGGAAATCGATCGGGAAATAATTAACTTACTCAGTAAAAGAATTGCGATTTTAAAGGACTCACGGCTTATCCAAGCAGAATCCGGCGATATTACCCAACTATTAAATCAAGCTGGCGTGCCAGAATTTGTCTGGAAAAGCATTACAATTAGCTGCGCGGCGGCGATCGCTTCCTCTACTTCCTTTACCCCAGCCAAACCCCGAAAAGTTACTATAATTGGTGGTAATGGCAAACTAGGAAGTTTTTTTAGCCAACAACTATCTCATGCTGGACACGACGTTAGCATTCTCGAACATAATAACTGGGACGAAGCGCCACAACTATTAGGAAAAGCCGAATTAGTATTAGTTTGCGTTCCCATCGAATACACCATCAGCGTAATTCAACAAGCCGCACCTTACCTCAAAGCAGATACAGCTTTAGCAGACATTACCAGCGTCAAAACTCCTATAGTCCAAGAACTACTCAAGCAGCATCAGGGGCCTGTTTTAAGCCTGCATCCCATGTTTGGCCCTGGAGTACAGTCATTTTTATCGCAAAACGTTATAGTTTGTCCAGGTCGTCAAGAGCAAGTCTTCAAATGGCTACTAGACTTAATTGAAAGTAGTGGCGGTAAACTAATCGCTTGTACGCCCGAAGAACACGATCGCATGATGATAGCAATTCAGGCAATCAGGCACTTTACAACCTTTAGCCTAGGCGTATTTTTAGCCGAAGAAGGCATTGACATCAGCCGTAGCCTAGAATTTTCTAGCCCACTTTACCGCTTAGAAATTGATATAGTCAGCCGTTTATTTGCTCAAGATCCAGCTTTATCTGTTGATATCATGTCCGCCGCCACAGAACGCCGTCAAGCCATTACCAGATTAGTAGAAACTTACAGCCGCCTCGCCCAATTAGTAGAAAACCAAGACGAAGCCGCCTTAAAACGCGAATTTGCCGCTACTTCCAGCACCTTCGCCCAAGGAGCAAACCAAGCCGTAGCCGAAAGCAACCATATTATCGACAGCCTCAGCCTATTACTAGCTGCAAAGCTCACCCAAGCTCAAAGAACCGCCCCCAGCCTTGCTAAAACCACTAATCCAGTCTAAAAGAGCTTGATTTACAACATCGGGACATTCATCATGGGGACAATGCCCGACATTTTCAAGACTAACTAGCTGCGCGTACTGGGGATTATAGTCAGCAAACTGACGGGCAAAACTGTGAGGAACCATGCGATCTTGCTGTCCCCAAATTAATAATATAGGTACTTTTAAGCTCGGCAACACATTTTTTACTTTTGGCGCAAAACCCGCACCAACCATTGCTTTTAGAATTCCTGCAAAAGCATTAGCACTACCTCGATCTTGCGCGGGAGCAAGGAGAATATCAACTAACTCATCCGTCACCGCCGCCGGATTAGAATAAGCCATAGCTGCCCACTTTTTGACAATTCCCGGTCTATTGACCACGCGAAAAACAGTTTTAAATAATAGCTTTGAAGCCACCAAACTTTCAAGATTGGCAACAATTGGGCGCAGAAATTTAGGTACAGCTTCCTCGCGGACAGACAAATCGGGCAAACTCAGCATAGCGATACCTGCAACCATTTCCGGGTAAGTCGCAGCGAGGGTTAAAGTTACTAGCGAACCTGTAGAATTACCCACTAATACAACCGGAGTATTAATAAAAGTC
>JACCVJ010000509.1 GCA_013698215.1 Tatlockia sp.
GTGGTAGGAGTTGCCACAAGTTTAATTTTATTTTGCTCACACTTTCACCAAATAGCCGATGATTTAGCCGCCGGGAAAAAATCGCCGATTGTGCGTTTAGGTACTTTAAAAGCTGCTAATTTATTACATTGGCTGGGTGGAAGCATTTATGTACTGACAACGGTATTAGTCGCCTTGGGAAGCTTCCCAATTTGGACATTGCTTATTTGGTTGAGTTGCCCTTTTGCGGTTAAATTAGTTCGACACGTACAGCAAAATCACGATCGCCCAGACATAGTTAGTAATTGTAAGTTTATCGCTGTAGCCTTGCATTTTTGGAGCGGATTACTGCTGAGTTTAGGATTTATGCTAGGTGGTTAATGTAGAGACGTTTCACTGAAACGTTTTTATTTTCTAAAAGAAGACAGAAACCCAATCCCAATAACGGTTAATGTACCAATTTTCTTTTCAGCCTTACCAACGCAAGTTTAAGCAACCTCTGCAAACAAGTCACGGCAAATGGGAAGTTAGGGAAGGCATCATTTTAAGTCTTACAGATAATACAGGTAAAACCCGTTGGGGAGAAATTGCCCCGATTAGCTGGTTTGGATCTGAAACTGTAATCCAAGCCCTCAATTATTGTCATCAACTACCCACAGAAATTACCACAGAAACTATTTACTCAATTCCTGACTCGCTCCCAGCTTGTCAGTTTGGCTTTGAGTCAGCTTTGGCGCTCAAAAATCAAAATTCAAACCATCTAACCTACAGTGGCTTGTTAAGTGCTGGAAAAGCTGCATTACAACAATGGCGTAAGCTTTGGGAACAAGGTTATCGTACTTTTAAATGGAAAATTGGAGTTTACCCAATTGCCGAGGAATTAGAAATTTTTGCCGCCTTTACCCAAATTCCAAAACCTGTAAAATTGCGCTTAGATGCTAATGGCGGTTTGACTTACGACGAAGCTAAGATATGGTTGCAAAAAAGTGACAGTAGTAAATTAGTTGAATTTATCGAACAACCGCTAAGGATAGAACAGTTTGAGCAAATGCAGACATTAAGTAATTTATATAATACTGCGATCGCTCTTGATGAATCGGTGGCAACTTTTAATCAACTCCAAGCTTGCTATCAAAGCGGATGGCGAGGGATTTTTGTGATCAAACCTAGCATTATTGGTTATCCTTCTCGCCTGCGTCAGTTTTGCCAAACTTACAACATTGACGCTGTTTTCTCCTCAGCCTTTGAAACAGAAATTGGCAGACAATCGGCTTTAAATCTAGCCATTGAGTTAGCTAATCCTCATCGCGCTGTAGGCTTTGGAATTGATAACTTTCTATCGCCGAATACTCCGGGGATCTAAAGCATCGCGCAACCCATCACCAAGCAAATTAAACGCCAACACAGTCAGAATAATTAGTAATGCTGGCGGCCAAACTAGCCAAGGTTGCAGCACCAAAATTGAGGCATTAGTTGCTAGAGAAAGCATATTTCCCCAAGAAGGATCGGGTTGCTGAATCCCCAAACCAATCAAACTAAGTACCGACTCTGCCACAATAAAGCTTGGAACGGCAAGAGTTGCAGAGATAATAATATAACTAGCAGTTTGGGGCAAAACGTGGCGGAGAATAATATAAAACGAATTGCCACCCATAGCAATAGCTGCTTGGACAAATTCGCGCTCTTTAATTGACAGCACTTGTCCGCGAATTACTCTTGCCAAACCCGCCCAGGCAATAAAAGAAGTAATTAAAACAATTAAAATAAATTTTTCGCTACTACTCAATCCTGGCGGTAAAACCGCAGCTAAAGCAACTAACAGGTACAAGCTCGGAATCGTCATTAGCACTTCTACCAAGCGCATAATAATACTATCTGTCCAGCCGCCAAAGTAGCCAGAAATCCCACCGACAATCATACCCAAAGGGAAAGTAATCGCAATACCTAGTAAGCCGATACTGAGGCTAATTCGCCCACCATGTAATAGCCGCGTAAATTGATCGCGCCCTTGCTCATCTGTACCAAGGAGATTAAACTTTGCGTCTCCCGATGTCCCGAATAAGTGTAAATTGCCAGGAAGACCGCCAAATATTTCTACTTCTTGAAACGAGGGAGGTAAAGGCAGACTAAACTTAAACATTTGGTAGGGCGCACCCTGGACAAATAGCCGTAACCATGCAGGTTTTTGACGATCTACAATTAATTTGCGATCGCCTGTTTCTAAGTCTGTCTTCCCTTGAGTTGTAGGATAAACATGAGGAGCAAACCCCGCCTCGTCATTCCAGTAAACTGTAGTCGGCGGCAATAAAGAGCCATTTGCCTGAGTATCGTAAGGATCGTAAGGGGCAACAAAATCCGCCGCAAATACTGATATATAGAAAATCAACAGTAATATCGCCCCAAATCGGGCTAGAGGATTTTTTTTCAGTCGTTGCCACCAATTCATCGCCGTTTCCTTTGCGCCAATTAGGAATAGATTAGCGTATCCGGGCTAAAAGATGCGATTACTACTTTACTGAGTGATTTTGACTACCAACTATTAAAGTTCATAACTCAGGTTGAGGATAGAAATCAGTTTTTGCTCTGATGGCTGCTAACCTCAACCGGAGATTGCGTTAATAACGCAAGTCACGCTCTAAGTACCCAAAAAAGTATGACAAGCTACTACAAATACTCTATTTTTATCGGTGTATTTGGGGGAAAGTTTGCACCCAACTTCACGTCAACTTTACTGCCACGAATCTTGACATTAACTTGTCTGTTGTTCCATTGCCAATCAATTTGACCGTTTGGCATTGACAATCCTTTAATGTCCATTGGCTGTTTGAGCCATTGGGTAGGAATTCCTGCACCTATAACTACCGTAGGTTCGCGGGCGGCTAAATCAGTATAAGCTAACATATCTAACTGCAATAACAACATTTCTGCCGCAGTCCAATAGTGAGGCGTGACATGAGGAGGTTTTACCCAACCCCGGATATCTTCCCAACGATTGAAAGAATTTTCTTCACTATCGCCTTCCCACCATGTATATAAACCAGGGGAAGCTTGATGCTGCCAAAACCATTGTACAGTTGTCCACACCTGCTCTGGTTGATTGAGAAATAACCATTGGTGGGCCTCAGCAAGAGTAAAATAAGTCCACAAAGGAGAGGTGCGAAACTCTCCAGATTGGGGGTTTCGTTGTTGATCCCATCTTGCTTGTAGCCTTTGCTGAAGTTCATCCCTGCGTCCCGTAGCTATCCATGAAGGCCAAAGGCTACTAATATATGTTCTATCGTTATCTGATTCTGGTGGTTGAAAAGCTTTTTCCCAAGCTTTCTGCAACTGTATTGCCTTGGTGCGCCAAAGTGCAGCCTCGGCGGTGTAATTTAGTCGCTCTGCTAAAGAGGCAGCATCAAGTAGCCCACGATAACTCACCGCATTCACAAACAATAACGGGCGTTGGCGATCCATTCGACCAATAATTAAACCATCCCGACTTGGTTCGGCAACTAAGTTAAGATCCTTGTCATCTTTAACTACCGGGGCTATAGCACCCTTGATTGGCTGCTGGATTGGTGTGTCTGTAGAAAGCATCCGTAAGATAAATTGGGCTTTACGACTAATATGAGGCCAAAGAGTGCGATCGTAGGCTAAATTCTTAGCCGCGTCTTCTCTCGCCGCCCCTCGTTGCAACTGAGCAACTTGTTCTAGCGCCCAAATCGATAATCCTGGGGCATCGGCTTCGGGCCCAAAACCACCAAAGAAGTCATTTTCAGCAAAGTAAGTTGATAATTCTTTAGCTGCTTCTAATTGCCCCACGCGAGCTAGGGCGACGAGTTCATAAGCGCCATCACGCTGCCACGTTAAAGGATAGTTTGTTGGCTCCCCAGGGCGGGTTTCTCGCTCCACAATGCCCATTTTAATGTGAGCAACTTGGGCGTTGAGACTTTCGGCAAATCGGCGATCGCCAAGGTCTAATTTTAAAGCCGATGGGGCATTTGTAATTGTGGCTTTAAGCGGTACAGCATTGTGATCGGCAATATCAATACTCCACTTACTAGCATTAGCTAATTCAATTCGCGCATAACCCCAACCGTTTTTACCTTGCCATTGAGTCAGCCCCGATTTCGTTGTTTTCCAGTCTTTTGACCCTTCTTCGCCTAACTGCACGGCGAACGGTGTGGGATTGCTAGTAATTGACCAGCGATCGTTAATTAAAAGTCTTTTGCCGTCCCAGTTTAAAGCCTCAATCTTGCCACCTGCGGGCCCTACACTGCGAATAACCACTATTGGTTTAAGACTTGTATTTGCCTGGGGTTGAAGATTAAGAGTCCAACTTTTGCCTAGCGGATTAGAAACCCATTCAGCTTGATAGTCCTCAGTTCTAGTTATAATTACTGGTATATCTTCACCTGTAGTGAAGCTTAGTTGCTGCTCAATTTCACTTAAGGGCAGGTTATCGCTAGTAGAGTTGATATTTCCTTGGGCATCTATTAGCCAAATAGATACGCCAAAGCTACCAACGCTAGGACTGAAACTACCACCGGGTTCGTGGTAAGCTTTATCGACTTCGCGGCTACCGGGGGTTGCCAATACCACGTGACCTGTACCGCGACTCCACAAGTCTTGGGGGCGCTGCTGCATTTGACCGATAACTTGGTAACGATTTGGGGCGCTGTTTTGCAGAAAATCTGTTGCTTGCTTAAACTGCAAGCTATTGTTTATTCCCGCACAGACGATTAAAGCCCCAGCTAGTCCTAGCGCCACTAAACGAGCCGGAGTTAATAGACTGAAAGCAGCCAATACTATTAATAAAGGGATGAAATGAAGCGCATATAAAAAAGTCTCGCTGCCGTACAGTATATGTAAAAATAGCTGTGCTAGCAGAAATATTCCTAAAATCAGGCGTAGTTTAAAATGCTTTTTGGTGGCGAAAAACCCCCACAAGCCTAAGCCCAATAGTGCTGTCCATAAGCCAACGGCTACTAAACCCCAAATGCTACCCGATCCCGGTGAGGAGATTTGAGTAACTATATTTTTATCCGCCGTTATATTGAGGGCTGGCATCACCATAGTGTGAGACACAAAAGACTTCAGTACTTGTAGGAAGCCGCCAGAACCTGATAGAAGTAAATATTGTTTTTCTTCGCGATCGCCCAAAAAAAAACTCTGCGCTTGTAAATATTACTTTTTGTACAGACCATAGTAAAACTACCAGACAAAAGGGGTTGTGCCTCAGATAATGGTGGGGTAAGCTAAAAGATCATGCCAAGTCCAAGGTTGAAATGCTAATCCCGCACGTTGGGCTGCTGTTGTCTTAAACCGACTATGCTGCCAAATCCAATTGAAGTAGCTCACGACTAATCGGGTCGTCACCTTCGTTTGTTCCCACATCTTGCCAAACTTGTTTTGTCTACGATGCCAACGTCCGGTTTGTTGTCTGACAATGCCATTAGTCCGCTCTAGTCGTTGGGTTTTATCTTTGCCAATGTAGTGGAGGATCTCAGGGGGTAAAACTCGCTCGTAGCCTCCCCAGTTATCGCTATTCCATTGTTTACAATCCGTTTTTCCTTCACTGCTGACAACCAACTCTTCAATCAATTCATCAGTGTGTTTGCCGACTCGTGCCGCGAGAATCAGTCCACTCGAATCTGCCAAACTCAGTCCAATCCAGCAATCTCCCACCTCTAATTCCTGGGGGAGACATTGCTGCTGTTTTTTTGGACGAATGACCACATCTCATCCGCACTCACCTCCTCCGTTTGCACCGCTTGAACCTGAGCGTTGTGAACCAATTGAGCTTGCTGACTGGCTGCACGAACAAGGCTCACAACGGTGTTGTAGGCAAGTCCACTGATGCGGCTAATGCCTCTGAGACTGCTCCCCTCACTATGAGCCTGTAAGACCTGCCGAATCTGCTCTTCACTCACATGGCGATGATAGTACATCGTGTCAAATCGTTCATTGAAGGTCTGCTTACACTGAGGGCAAAAATACCGTTGGCTACCGTTCGGAGCTTTGCCATGTTTATGGGTGCTTGGACAACCGCAGAGCCGACATTCCATAGA
>JACCVJ010000563.1 GCA_013698215.1 Tatlockia sp.
GTTCTATTAAGTCAGCTAAGGCTAAAGCCGATCTAGACCAAGCTTGCTCTAATTCCAGCAATTTTTGGTGCAGATGTTCTGTTTGGGAGGAATTTTCAGCTTCAGCTATTTGCACCAGTAGTTTATCCTTGCGACGCTGCCACTTTTGGTTAAGGCGTTTTAGGTCTGGGCAAAAAGTATCTGCCCCAAACTGTTCCTCTGCTATTGCTATTTCTTCCCAGAATTGTGCTAGTTCTGGCGGAGTGTGTTCTTTGGTTTCTTCAACTGCCATAGTGCTTCAACGGTGCTAGGTGTTACGTCTGTTTCTTAATAGTAAGCTTGCTTGTTCTGGGGTTAACTCCATTTCTGGAGCGGCGTTAGAGCCAAATCCTGTCCTCACAAATCCTATTGTCTCGTAGAAAGAGGCAGAACCAGAGACAGCATCGGCAATAATTCGACCGAAATACCCCTTACTCGTGCTTTCCAGAACTAACTCAACTATCAATGCTGTCGCAGCATTTCTGACTGACCGAGGAGAATTCTTTAGGATATTCCAAGGTGCGGTAGCTATATAGTCCAAATATAAATGGTCTTGCCTATCAGTAACAACGGCGGCAGCTTGCAAGTTATTATCGTTATCCCGAACGCCTCTAAAGCTGTCGGGTTCAAATAAAATCTCGTCAGAAATCATGGAGATCAGTGCAGCATTTGACTGAATTCTAATGCGAAGTGACAAGTTAATGGGCATTGCTTGTACTTGATTGACTAACTCGGTTGCAAGGAGGCTCCATTCTGCCAAATCTCTGTAAACGACAGAGTTTGCTTGATTGACAACAGAAAACACACGCTATTCCTCCTTGTGCTGATGCTACGCGCTATTGAGCGCGGGTTTTCCTCTTAATAGGACAATATATAAGTTATCCGGCTCCAGCACTCAGCAACGCTACAACGCCGCCCTCTTGAAGCCGAATCTTCACGTAACAGAGTGCTGTGCCAAACTTTCTTGAATCAACCTCTGGATTTGGGGGTCTTTTTCGCACGTCTTCCATCACTGAAGAATAAGCTTCAAGATCCTCTGGTGCTGGCACGAGCGTCCGCACCAGCGCCCAAACTAACTAGAGCGGACGAACCTGCCCCAAAAAGGTATAAGTCCCTCCTTCGACATCAAACAGCGTGAACTTTTGCTCAAGACCTACCACATTGGCTATAGCAATACATTGGTGGATGAAGTAGCCCGCCACCCAATCGCCAGCGCTATTTAGAATCTCCACGGGCTGAAGCCGACGATAATTTGGCTGCTTTTGCTGTTGTTTTGGTGGTGTAGATGCCGACTCTTTAGCGGGCAGTTCAACGGCGGCACTATCGGCAGTAGTTTCTAGTGGCGGTAGAGTGGGACTGGATGCGGCTAGGTTTGCCGAGGGAACCTCTTTTTGGGGCAGAGTGCTGTTGAATACTGGATTCGGCTCAACCTCAAATAAAGTCCTTTGCTCTATTGGTGGCGACGCGGCATTTTCTGCTAGTGGGCTGGTGTCGGCGGTAATGGAAGTTACTTGGTGTGACGCTGCCTTTAGCTCCTTGTCTGAGGGACTAGATTGAGCGGTGGCATCAGCCAGGGCAGGACCATCATCCGTCCTAATTACACCGGGGGTCTGCTCTATCCAAGCCTCGATAAGAGACCGTAGATTAGGAGCATTCTGCCACATTAAACGCTTGCGCTCTATCAACTGCTCCAGAGTACCGGGCTTATGTTCCTCAAGCATTTGTGGCGGCGGAGTATAGACTTGGACTTCAGCACTTTTGCCTGACTGTCGGGGCTTCCAACCATGACGCAGCGCATTGTAGAGAAAGCCAGTGGCAGCAGCTTGAGTTTTAGCACCAGTAGCCGAATTTTCATAAAACGCTTCGATGGCATCCTCAAGGTGCTGCGGGTTATCGGCGATCGCCGTTTTGATGCGTTTGGCGCGAAGATCCGCGTTCAACTTCTCCAGCCGCTTTTGGTGCTTCCACAAAATCTCATGGGTTAATTCATCTACACCAGGAATGCGGATAGGTTGCCCCCTTACTGCCTCGTTAGTACGGTGGCGCTCGGCTATTTCTGCCCTGGCATTCAAAACCGCGAGGGACTGCTGATTCGCTTTTATTCTTTTATCGTTATCTGGCGATGACGGCGGGCTTTCTTGAGCAATACTTGAAAACTCTGTTAGCTCCAAGGGTACGGTTTCTTGTTTATCAGTTAGCTCTAAAGAGATCGCATCTTCTGTGACAAATAGTTGCTCACCACCAACCTCTTTGTTAGCTTTCTTGAATTCAATTTTCAAACCAGTTTCTTGATTTGATTTGGAAATATATGGAATATCTTTGTATATAGATGAGAGTGGCAATATTGCAGAATGCAATATTGCAGAAGTGCAGGATGTATTCTGCGATATTGCAGAATCGGCGAGTTTAGCGGGTTTGGGGGTTTCTGGCTCCTCTAGGTCGGCGGGTTCGTAGACTAGGGGGGTGGTGTCCGAAAAGTGTCTGCCCCGTAATCTGATGCCTTTGGTAAATTGCGGTGGATTTTTGTATTTGCGGTTGAGGTCAATTCCTAAAGGGTTCCACCCTGTTTCTAGGGCAATGCGGTGGTAGTTTAATGTGCTGTGCTTGGTGCGGTCGAGGGGGTTGCGGTTGAAGTCGTTGGAGACGACGTAACCGAGTTGCTCTAGCCTGCGGCGGATGCGTCCGATGGTATGTTCGGACATCCAGGGGAATTGTTCGCGCCATTCCCACTCGGTGTTATAAATCCAGTGGAAGCCATGTTTATGAACCCCTACATCTTCTTTTTGCAACCAGTAGTGCAGTTGGGCAATGAACATTGCCTGCCGTTCGCTTTTTAATGCCTGCGCTAATAGGGGTGGGCAGAGTCTTTCGGTGTGCCAGGTTTTGTGGTCTGGGGATAGGGGTAGGTCTAGTTGGTCTGGAAAATAGGTCGGGACGGTTTCTTGTACTGTTGTTGCTACCATGATGCCTCTGCCGAATAGGTGGTGTACGACAGAGGCTGGATGGGCTTTTACTTAATCAAACAAAATTAATCAAAATTAAGTAAAATGTTAAAAGCTACGGGTCAGCCTCTGTCGAACTCTGTCGAGATTTCTCAGTCCGGTGATCCTGCCGCCAAGCTTTCACACCGTCTGAGTAGGAAAATAATTCCTTACCCGTAGCACCCCTATTCAGTTTTCAATCCAATCGCTCATTCCAGCGATTCATTGCCGTAACTAGCTGAGTTATCGGCTAGGCAAACATTACCTGTTCTGTTAAGCGTTAGACTGCCTCATGGATATCTAGCGCTTTTGATATCTAAGTCAAGGAGCATTGTGGTTGTCCTCCATTTCCACTGAAATAGATTCATCATCGACGATCCTCTTTTGCCACTTTTGAAACTCTGCTTTTGAGTAAATTGGCTGACTTAGATTTCTCTGATAGTAGAGAAATCTAAGCACTTCCACTTCTCCAAATAGAGAATCTATTTCTGGTTTGTTTTTACCAGCAATACCGTAGAAATATGACCACTGCAAAAACTTTAATAGTCCCTCAACAACCGCTTTACGTTCTGTTTGAGGAGATGTATCTAGGACATCTATGATGAACTCGCTGCATTTACTCCAGGGAAGGCTAAGTTCTCTGGCTTCTTCTTGGTCAAACTTTTGACCCTCGCCCAATTGCAAAGCAATTTTAAGTAATTGGATTCTTTTGATCTCGTCAAAAGTTCCTGCTTCTACAAATTTATCTTCTACTGGTTCTGCATACAGTTTTAATTCTGCCGCTACTGCTTCCTTGAGATATTTGTCATGCCAGACTGGTTCTGCAAATTTTTCTCCTACCAGTATGGTGACTGTTCTAACTATGTTAAAAATATTAAATGAGTCAAGCGCGTCAACTCTCCTAGCAATAGCTAGTAGCAGGTCGGCAAAAACAACAGGGACACGAATTGTCGTTGTGCCTTGGTGTCTCCAAGATGACTTAAATAAGGGAGCATTAGCCCTGTAACCGCCAGCAGGCATATCTATAGTAATAAAGAGGTGTTACAACTCATTTAATCTGTTTGTTTCAATTTTTGTCTATCTTTTTTAATAAATCTAAACAATTGTAGGTTAGACCGACCTGGAGAGTAGAAAAATTTAAGGCGTGTTCCTTGGAAAAGATTAATTAAAGAGTTCCACTAACAATTTATAGTATCTAGACTTTGACACAATAAAGTATCACGGGCATTGGCGAAGTTTCCAGTGCTTCCTTTGGCGACTTGTCCTCCAGTATAGAGTTAGAAGAAGGAACCGTCATTCTTTCCCTAGATGTTTCTCATGAGCCGCTTCTTTAAAACCCCAAGATACACCACACAATACCGAGCAGTTGGCTTGGTTCGCGGACAGTATTTACCAAGTCTTGAGGCTTTTAACAAAGGTATACTTCTGACGGATGATGGTGAAAAATTCCCCGCAGTCATATTTGACGGATTGACACAGCAGTTGCAAAAGCACCCAGAGCGAATTATCGATGCACAGTTTTTCTGGAATGTGTGGCCGAGAACTCTACCGGACGAGCCAAGGTTGAGCTTTGAACTTAGTGCGCTAAGGAGCAGCCGAGAGGAGGAGCAGCAAACCAGATTAATTAAGAGTATCAATTACTTCTCGATTCGTGGTGTTGTTGCTACCCAGGACGCTGTAACTGGAAAGCTAGTTATCCGCATTGAAAGAAACAGTGATACCTGGTCAGGCAAGAACCAGGACGGGCGCTTGGAGCCGTTGAACCTGGAAATAGAGGGATTTCTGCCTTCTGAGGCTTTGGGACAATTCTGGGACTTGGACTGCTGCCGTGACGGACAGAAGCTAGTCATGGAAGATGCCCACTTAGTTGAGGCAGTGCCATTGCGCCTATTGGAGCCAATAAAAGCAGAGACTCAAAGCAGAAACGACTCTCCCAAACGGACTAAAACCGCCCCAAAGCTAGAGACTAAAAAAGCCCATGCACCGCAACAAGTTTTAACAACTCAATTCACCGGAGATATTATGCCTATCCTTGGAAAAATGGAACTGACAATTAAAATAAATGAGTTTCCGGCTGATGTAAAGACGGTGGAAAATGGCTTGAAGCAGTTTGACGTTGACACAGGAAATCGGATAGTCACGATTGCCGTTAAGCCAAAAGTCTTTAAAAAGCTGGAGCAAGCACAAGATACCTATCCCCAGTGGGTGGCAGCGATAGCGGGACAGATGGGAGAGATGACTGATAGAGGTTTTGTACTAAAAGAGCCAAATATTCAGGTTTTTGAGAAAAAGCTAAAGGAATCGAAGGAAGCAGCGCCCACAGTTGCCAACGCATCGGTGGAAGAGAGGCTAAAAGTTTAATACTTGGGCTGCGACAAGCAACGGAGCAATAAACTGAAATAAGGGATGCGCGAAGAATGGTTGTGTTGCAAAAATTTATTGAAGACAGGAAACTCCTTGGAGGAGGAATTGATTAGGCAGCTACTCCAAAGATTTGAGCTATAAATGTGACCCGTTCAGTGACGGCTCCTTTGCTCACATTTCTAATTTGTCCTTTCCGCATCATGTTGATAATTTCATACCCTTTAATTGTGCGCCGTGCCGTATTAAATGACCCAAATCCC
>JACCVJ010000565.1 GCA_013698215.1 Tatlockia sp.
TCGAACGTTGCAATAACCAAGGCAAACGCTCAATTCCTTAGATGACTTATCCTCCTTTAATCACGCCCTTGATAGTGGCATCTAATATATCTAAGTCTGCTGCGGGGTAAGCACTTGCCTGAGTGCCGCGAAAGGGTTGCTTCAAGGGGATGTGTCCGTGCCGCTCTTTGTAGGATTCATTTGCCCACATTTCAATTTTCATGCGTTGACTTGCACTAATTTCTAATCCTAAATGTTTAGCTCTTTGCTGAATAAACCAAAATAATGGTTCTTTCAAGTCAGTCTTTGATTTGGTCGGAGTGGGGGACGACGAGTAAGCACTCAATTGTCCTGACAAAAAGGCAATCAAATCAGAATGAGCGGTGAGTTTAGTGTGTAACGCACCAAGGTGCGTAGCTAGATAGCTATCTACACTTGCTCGGGAGCAACGCGATTTTGTGGGGTTAGGCTGGGTAGAGCATAGCCGTCAAAATAGAGTCGCAGAAATTTGCCCATGCCCATTCCCCTGCTGCCCACTGGCACCGAGCGTGCAACACGATTTCAGCATGATTCAACAGCCAGAACTTGCCTGTGCCTTTGAGACGTAAATTAACAACTTGGCGAATCAAGCTCTCAATCGCCCCGCTGCCAATTGGTAGCTTCCTCGCTCTCACCTGTGAATAATTGAGTCGCTGGTGTTTTTGTCCTGTGGTAAAATAAGCTAGTTGCCCTGCAAGTGTTTTCTGGCGCTCACCACTGCTGTTTTCAACCAAAGTTTGCATCCGAGCAATCAAGTGATCCACGCGCGCGCCCTTGAGATCTTTTCGAGCTTGCTTGAACCAAGCGTGTACTACCGTTGGTTCTGTAAAAGCTGCCTGCACGAACTGCTGCAAGTGTTCGGCGGCGTGGTAAAAGTCGAGCAATTCATAGATAGACTCAGGCGGACAACCGAGGCGTTTGAGTAAAGGAGGTATCCTTAACCAAATCCACTCTGCCCCATCTGCTATCAGTAAGACCTGCTTTGCCTGATTAATCCCCAGACGCACCAGGTGTGTTTCTAACAGTTGCATGAATGTCTCCACATCGCTAAAAGTGCCATCATTAGTGACCGGAAGTACATCCGTGTTGACACGCTTTCCCTGCTCATCCACGACATAAATTGTCAACAGTTTTGGTTCAGTCCAATCGCCGTAATAGCCATGCCGATTGGTGGTTTGACGAGGCTTGCCCATTTTGGTTCGTCGAATGCGGCTGCGTCCTCCGTCAACTGAAATCACCACGCGCTGGTCTTTCAGGATTGACTTTGTGGGCAGCTTTCCCTGTCGGAATTGATTTACACTTTGAGTACGCCGGAACAAGCCCAGATGTCCGAAGCGGTAGGTCAAACGTTCAAGGCGTTTGAGACTGACGGCAATGCCCCAAGCGTTTAAAGTGTCACGGGCGGCAGCAAAAGAAGCGCTTAGTATCCCGTACTGAGCGATAGTAGACCAGACCAAAGGGGTGATGTGTTCATCCATACTTAACCATCTCAAGAATGGATAAAAACCTTGTCCTTTTGGTTTTCGCCGTTTGGCTTCCACCTGGGGACTCTGCCTTTTGGGACGTTCCACAACATAGGGCAGCCACAGGCTGACGACCACGTTACCGAGGGTAAGGATTTTCACCGGACGTTTACCATCTCCGGTACTGGTGGGGCTGCGCCATCCCTGAGTAAGCTTTGCGGCTGTGGCTTGGGCGGTGCTAGATTGAGCGAGGTTGTACAACAGCAGGGCGATACATTGCCCCGCTAGAATTAAGGCAGCCTGTCGGATTTGTTGCTCTCGCTCCTTAAGTATACGCCCATCCCACTTGGAGAGATCTCCCAGTTCCAGCGCCAAAGCAACTGTTCCTTCAAAGGTCTTTTGGGATTGGGCTAAATCGAGATTAGCGGGTATATTATTATTCAACGGTAGGACTTCCCCATTGCTTGACTAGAGCATTTACAGACTTCTAGGAAATCCTACTTTTTTTGTGCCTTCATGTCACTGCACCGCTTACCCCACAAAATCGCGTTGCTCCCCTTTTGCTCTGACTCGCTCGTCCAAGCGCTTATCCAATGTATTTACGTCTAGGTCATCTAGGGAACCATCCAGGTAAAGTTGAATAAATCCAGTAAGTTTAGCGGTCGCGGTTGTCCCTTGTTCTTGACACCGAGCCTTAAATTTTGACCACAACTGTTCGTCACAATTGAAGGAAGCCAGCTTCTTGTTGCGCCCTGTATTGCTCATGTCTTGGTGTATATCTAGGTAAGTTTAGGTAATACCTTGGCAATTTCATCGCCAAGGTATTACCTAAATGTTATCAGGGTAAGCGTGAGGGCAATCTTGCGCTCAAAAGTAGTTGGTGAAAAGATGGAGAAACACCGAAATCTAACAAGCCAGTGGAATAATTAATAATTTTGATTTTTAAGCTCAAAAGTTGAATTGCAGAGGCTCGCGCGATCGCATTTCGGACGTAGACGCGAACGATGAATTTTTCGCAAGTTAAATATCCAGCTATTCAACTATTTAATTTTTGGTGGGCTGTTCAGGTTTCACGTGGCTGGTGAGGGCGTAGAAGTTTGAATATTCGAATAGTTAACTATTCGAATATTCAAATAGTTAACTATTCGCCTCTTAGACTTCTAAATTGCTTTAAAGCAACGTCCGATCCTACTTGCTCTGATAGCCTAAAAAAGCTTTCCAACAGTTCTAGGGCAAATTCCGATCTATCTAGGTTAATAC
>JACCVJ010000576.1 GCA_013698215.1 Tatlockia sp.
ACCGACAGTAGTTACTAAACTTGCGATCGCCAAAGCCGAATACTTACAAAAAGATCGGCGTGAAGCTTTCAACGGTGAATACATACTTTTTATCCCCTCAAATGTGCTTAGACTTAGTGACAAATAACTATATTTATCGGCGTTGCTGATTAAATATATGAATTTTGATGTAAAAACGTTGCAACGTTTTGGCAATGAGACGTTGCATTGCAACGTTTTGGCAATGAGACGTTGCATTGCAACGTCTCTACATTTCAGAAAATAGTCTTGCCACCATCGGCGACAATAGCTGCACCATGCACAAACTGGGCATCTTCACTAGCTAAAAATAAAGCTACTCTAGCAATGTCTTCTGGCGTACCCAAGCGCCCTACAGGAATAGACTTAATAGCAAGTTTTTCCTCATCAAGCGGATTGTCTGCTAGGTCAAACTCTGCCTGCAACATCGGCGTAGCAACGGGCCCCGGACAAACGGCATTAATCCGAATACCTTTAGCCGCCCACTCTAAAGCTAAAACCCGCGTCAAAGCCAGCACCCCGGATTTAGTTGCACAGTAAGCACCGTAAAGAGGTTGAGCAACAATTGCTAATTCTGAAGCTGTATTAACGATCGCTCCATTTCCTTGTTTTGCCATGTACGGGATGGCGTGTTTGCAGCCAAAAAATCCGCCTTTGAGGTTGACGTTAAATATCGTGTCCCACTCAGCTTCCGTTGTAGTAATTACAGGTTTAAGCAGAGAAATTCCCGCATTATTGAATAAAACATCTAATTGACCCCAGGTATTGACAACAGTTGCGATCGCTTCTGCTACTTGTGCCTCTTGACTGACATCAATAAATTTTGCTTCACACTTCCCGCCTTCTTGGTGAATCAGCTTTTGAGTTTTTTCTACCTGCTGTTCGTCTTTATCTGCTGCCACTACCCAAGCACCTTCTCGTGCAAATAATAGTGCCGTTGCTCTGCCAATGCCCGAACCCGCGCCTGTAACTAAACTGACTTTTCCTTTTAACCTCACGGCGCTGTCCCTGAAGAACTATTTACAGCCTAAAACTAAAGCAAAATTTAAACTGTTACCCAAAATACAGTTCTTGCTTTTTCCTTAATAAAATAGGTAGATTGCTATTCTAATCAAGATATATTTCCGCTTAAAATTAGTTTTAAATGAATTTTCTTGTTTTTAGTTGCTCTAAAATGATTTTATCTTTTGGGTCAACTTAGGCTGTATTTGTACTCAGCCTTCAACAGCTTGAGAATAATTTGGGTTTCATAGTGCAAAATGCCGGGAATTGCATCTAATTTGGCAAAGAACTCTAGCAAATCCTCATGAGTACCAAAATAGATATCTGCCACAATATTGCACCGCCCAGAAGTCACCGCCACAAACCGCGCTTCGGTCATACTTGTTAATTGGGCAGCCACCGCCGTAGTTTGTCCCTCTTTCACAGTCAGCGATAATATCAAAACGTGGGGAACGCCTAATTTTTCTGGATTGGGCCAAGCGATAATCTGGATACCGCCAGATTGCAGCAAGCGCTGTACTCGGTAACGGGCAGTCGCTTCGGGTATATCTAAGCGGTTGGCAATTTCTTTAAATGCCATTCTGCCATCAATGCGAAGTAAGGCAATAATTTTTTGATCTAGCTTGTCTAGTCCAATACTATTAGAATCGGCTTGAGTCATAGCTTGTTCACGTAGAAGCAAATAATTAATGTTTTTATTAATTATTAAACAATTACTGAGCTACTTTTTGCTTTTGTATCAAAATTAGCGTTTTTTAATTATCAAACTAATTATTTTGGTTGTTAGTTGACGAATAGGAGAATTGGATGATTTGGCCCAAAGGAGTTCGCTGTGCAGCGGTTTTAAGCTTTGATGTTGATGGGGAAGCCGGAATGTTGCAAGTCGATCCTAAAAATAGCGATCGCCTTTCTGTCATGTCTTGGGCGCGTTATGGGCCTAAAATCGGCGTACCGCGCATTTTAGATATGCTTAAAGCCAAGGAAGTTAAAGCAACGTTTTTTGTCCCAGGCTATACGGCGGAACTATACCCAGACTTAATTAGGCGCATTGCTAATGAAGGTCATGAAGTCGGCGCACACGGCTATCTCCACGAACCTGTATCTAAATTAAATCCCATTGAGGAGGAAATAGCGCTAGTCAAAACTTGTGCAATTTTAGAATGGTTAACTGGGCGCAAACCTGTAGGCTATCGCGCCCCTTTATGGGAAGTCAACCCCGGTTCTGCTACATTGTTGGCGCGTCACGGCTTGCAATACGACTCCTCCTTAATGGACGATGATAAGCCTTATATTTTACCTACCGATGCCGGAGACTTAGTAGAAGTTCCTGTACATTGGACTAACGATGATTGGGAACAGTTCGCCTTTTTGTACGATCCCCCAATGGGTAGCGGTGTAATTGAAACTTGCGAGAAAGCCTTTCAACTGTGGAAAGAGGAGTTTGACGGAATGTATCACTACGGTAGCGCCTTTGTGCTGACAATGCACCCAGAACTCATCGGTCGTCCCGCGCGGGTAATGATGTTAGAGCGATTAATCGATTATATGCGATCGCATGAAGGCGTTTGGCTAACTACTTGCGCAGAAATTGCTACGTACAAAGCCGCCAACCAAGCTGTTTTAGCGCAAACTTAAAAAATGTTTCTTAAGTATACAATCACCTCTGATTATTAATTCAGCATAAAAATTTATATACTAATTGTTTGATTAGATTCTGGTAAGTTTGAATGGTTATTTAACTACTAAAACCATGTCAGAATCATTATTTTCTGATGCCAAACAACGCCTAGAAACAGCATTAAAATATATTTCAATTTCTGAAGATGCCATTGAACACTTAAAGTTTCCTAAAGCCAGCTTAACAGTATCAATTCCTGTGCGGATGGATAACGGATCGTTACGCATTTTTCAAGGCTACCGAGTGCGCTACGACGACACGCGCGGGCCAACAAAAGGCGGCATCCGGTATCATCCCAACGTCACCTTAGAAGAAGTGCAATCTTTGGCATTTTGGATGACTTTTAAGTGCGCCGTGCTTAACTTACCTTTTGGCGGTGCAAAAGGCGGGATCGTTCTTAATCCCAAAGAATTATCAAAAATGGAATTAGAGCGTTTAAGTAGAGGGTATATAGATGCGATCGCCGATTTTATTGGGCCAGACGTTGATATTCCTGCGCCCGACGTTTATACGAACCCAATGATTATGGGCTGGATGATGGATCAATACAACATTATTCGGCGGCAAATTACCCCGGCTGTTGTAACCGGAAAACCCGTCACAATGGGCGGTAGTTTAGGTCGAGACACCGCCACCGCAACCGGAGCATATTATGTCATTGAAACCATCAATCAACGGTTTCCATCGTCTCCACAAGATACTACCGTTGCTGTGCAAGGCTTTGGCAATGCTGGGGCGCACATCGCCGAACTATTGTTTAACGCTGGTTATAAAGTAGTTGCTGTCAGTGATTCTCAAGGCGGTATTTATACCAAAAATGGCTTAGATATTCCTAGTATTCGCCAATACAAAGAAGCTCATCGGGGTATGAAAGCAATTTATTGTCGAGGTACAGTTTGCAATATAGTTGACCATGAAGTTTTGAGCAATCAACAACTTTTAGCCTTAGATGTAGATATATTGATCCCCGCCGCCTTAGAAAATCAAATTACCGAAGCAAATGCTGATGATATTAAAGCAAAATTTATTTTTGAAGTTGCCAACGGGCCGATTAATTCGGCGGCAGATAAAATCCTAGATGCTAAGGGAATTTATGTAGTTCCTGATATTTTAGTCAATGCTGGGGGAGTAACCGTAAGCTATTTTGAATGGGTGCAAAATCGGAGTGGACTTTACTGGACGCTAGAGGAAGTAAACCAACGCCTCAAGCAAAAAATGGTAGAGGAAACAAAGCAAATTTGGGAAATTGCCCAGCAGCAAGCCATTTCTTTGCGTACCGCCGCCTACGTCCATGGTTTGCATCGCTTAGGAGAAGCTATAGACAGCAAAGGCACGCGAGATTACTACCTCAATGGTTAATCACCGTTAGGATTGGGACTTAGTTCGCGTTCAGATAGTGCGATCGCCTTCTTTGGCTCATGGAGTGTCTTGGTACTAAAATCTAAAAAGTCTTCCTCTTGCATAATTTGATAGAGATTAATCTTGGCTTCTACTAAGCAAGCATGACCGCTATAAGGTAAAACTACCATTTTGGCATCAGGCAAACTTTTAACCAAGTACCTAGCTTCTGTTACCGATGGCAACAGACGATCCAAAGCACTAGCTATTAGCAATACTGGTTGAGTAATCCGCCGCAATTGATTCTCATCAACATCAAACTCTTTAATTAGCGACAACCGCCAAAGAACAGTCTCCGGCGGAACTAAACGCGTAGTTTTGAGCAAATCCTGGCGAATATCACGATCTACTAACTCCAAAGAAGCTAGAAACGGTAATAATCCTATAGCACTAAATTCAAAAAAACAGGGTGGAACTAAATAAACTAACCCCGAAGCCCAATTTAGCCAAGGGCGACGATGAAAAGCCGAAGCTGGATTAACTAAAATAATTCTGTTAAATAACTGGGGTGCTTTCAGCGCGACTTTTATTGCCAACGCTCCCCCAAAAGACTCGCCGCACAAATAAACTAATCGGTGCGGATTGATTTTTAGTTCCCCTTGAATTAAATCTATGACTTGATCGCTCAAAACATCCCAACTACTTAAATCATTGGGTGGAATCATCAAACAACGCACGTCAAAAGCAACCTCCAAACCAGCCGTTTGTATCCTTAGTAGTTGCCCCGTGCCATCCATCCCCGGCAAAAATACAAATAAGGGGTATTCTGGCTGTAACCGTTTGGGAGTTAGAAAACAAGGATGGCCCGTAAGTTTTGGCATTGTCGTAACTTAAGTTATTAAAATTTGAATGGATTTAATCTTTCTAAGTTATCAGGCTTTGAGAGTCGCAGGCACGGGACAATAATTTTAATCCTACTAAAATGCTGACTATTCAATTACAACCTTGGCGCAATAGCTCAACAATTTCTGCTTGACAGCTATTAGTAATATCTGCTACTACAGTTTTTGCTTGTTTGCCTTGGTATTGTTGCTTCATCGATGGCGTAATTCGATAAGGACGACCAATTAAAACCGCCACCCGACGATATATAACCAATGGATGCCAACCATCTTGATCGAATAAAGGTTCTGTTGGATCAAATAAGCTAAGTAGGCGTAAGGGAACGGCAGAACTACTCGTTTCTTCAATAGAGGCGATCGCTACAGGTAAAATAACTAAATCTTTGACTGGTTTTACTGTATCGCTTCCCCCCTCCGCACGTAATGCCAAGTGAGCAAATCCGCGTTGAAAGTCACCAATCCCATTTGGTTTAGTATAGTTTACCATCGGGTTTGTCCCTTCAGGAAATACCCCCACAGCTTGATTTGCTTGCAATAAAGGCAAAGCTTGTTGAAAAAATCCTTGCTGGCGCGAGGGAGCAGCCTCTAAAGGAAAACACCCCAGTCCTGTAACAATTTCTCGCATTACTGGCACTTGTCCCATGTAATGATGACAAGCAAAACGAATTGGTCTTTCTACGGCGGCGATCAAAATCGGTGCATCCATAAAGCTGCGATGATTGCTGACTACCAGCACCGGGCTACTTTGGGGTATACGATCTTCGTAGTAGCGAAATATTTTCGTGCCTGTAGCTGTTAAGAAGCTGTGAGAAATTTGTTGGGGGCTATTTGCCTTGGTCATGCGTTGCAGATGTTAATTCCTTACTTTGACACTATGTATATAAACAATCACTTAGCTAGAATATTTAGTTAATTGCAGTTCTAGATTTAAAAATTGCCTTGCTACATAGTTTTTGCTCATTATGCAATAACTTAACATTTTTAATAGGATTGAAAAAAAATCTTTTAATGCACATAATGGCTCAATTGCTTGCATTGTGAGAGTTATTGATTAATAAACTTCCCCTATATCAATGATTACCCTTACAAAAGGTAATAAAAATACATACATACCTGTTTTGATATATGATACGTAAAAGATTTTATAATAAATTTAAGATTTCATGAATTCTTCGGGTCAAAGGCAAGAAACCTTTGCCATAACAACACCACTTTACTATGTAAATGACTTGCCTCATGTAGGTAGCGCTTACCCAACGATCGCTGCCGATATATTGGCACGCTTTGAGAGAATGCGCGGAAAATCTGTATTATTTGTTACTGGTACAGACGAACACGGGCAAAAAATTCAACGCGCCGCCGAGAGCAAACACAAGTCACCGCAAGTATACTCAGATGAAATTTCTAGCAGTTTTGTTGCTTTGTGGCAGCAGCTAAATATACAATACGATCGCTTTAGTCGGACTACGGCGAGCAATCACGAAGCGATCGTTAAAGAGTTTTTTGAACGGGTGTGGCAAAAAGGCGATATTTATAAAAGCCAACAAAAAGGTTGGTATTGCGTTGCTTGCGAAGAATTTAAAGAAGAAAGAGAACTTTTAAGCGATTGCTTTTGTAGCATTCACACCAATAAACAAGCTGAATGGCGAGACGAAGAAAATTACTTTTTTCGGTTGTCAAACTATCAAAATAGACTAGAAGAATTTTATCAACAACACCCCCACTTTATCGCTCCTCAAAGCCGACGCAATGAAGTTTTAAACTTTGTAGCCCAAGGATTGCAAGATTTTTCAATTTCGCGGGTAAATTTAGATTGGGGTTTTCCTGTACCTATCGATTCTAGTCATACTCTTTATGTTTGGTTTGATGCGTTGCTGGGATACATTACAGCTTTACTTGAACCTGACGACGCGCCAACTTTAGAAAATGCTTTGGCTAAATGGTGGCCTGTGAACTTACATTTAATTGGTAAGGATATATTGCGCTTTCATGCCATTTATTGGCCAGCGATGCTAATGTCCGCAGAATTAGAGCTACCTAAATTAGTCTTTGGGCATGGATTTTTGACCAAAGATAACCAAAAAATGGGTAAAAGTCTAGGAAATACGCTAGATCCCGTTGCTTTAGTAGCAGAGTATGGCGCGGATGCTGTTCGATACTATTTTATTAAAGCAATTGAATTTGGTAAAGATGGAGACTTTAGTAAAACTCGGTTTATAGAAACGTTAAATGCTGACTTAGCTGGCAACTTGGGAAATTTACTAAATCGAACTTCAAAAATGGCGCTAAAGTACGGTTATACTAATGTGCCAAATCTTACGATTGACACCATAGCTGACGATAATCCCTTGAAAATTGCTGGTATGACTTTGGGATCGCAAGTCGCCGCAGTCTACGAAAATCTAGCTTTTAGCCAAGCTTGCGAACTAATACTAAACTTAGCTCGAATTGGCAATAAATATATAGATGACCAAAAACCTTGGACTTTGTATAAAGAAGGTAAAAGCCAGGAATTAGAACAAGTGTTATACGCAGTTTTAGAATCAGTAAGATTAGCTGCCTATTTGCTATCACCAATTATTCCTAACATTGCTAACGATATTTATCAGCAATTAGGTTTTGTCACAAATTTTAACGATAAAAATGACATTTTTGCTACTGCACCATTCTCTATTCATGCTAGATGGGGATTAATGAGTTGCAAGCAGCAATTGGGCGCTCCTCATCCGGTGTTTCAAAGCTTAGAAATACATTAAGCAACTTGGTATCCAGTGTACTTTTAGAGTTAAGTCTATGATGGTACTTTATAAGTATTTAAAATGCTTACTATAGAGTAATAATCTAATAGAAATATCAAACTTTTTTCATAAAAACTAAGGCATAAAAATGTTAAATAATTTTGATAAGAGTCCAATTTTTACACCAGAACAAGTTTTAGAAAACCGAGGACGGGTAGCCATTTTTATTGATGGCTCAAATTTGTTTTACGCCGCCTTGCAACTAGGAATAGAAATTGATTATACAAAACTATTGTGTAGGCTAACGGGCGGTTCGAGACTACTACGGGCATTTTTTTATACTGGTGTAGATAGAACTAACGAAAAACAACAAGGATTTTTGTTGTGGATGCGTCGCAATGGTTATCGAGTAATTGCTAAAGATTTGGTACAGCTACCAGATGGTTCAAAAAAAGCCAACTTAGATGTCGAAATTGCGGTCGATATGATGGCGCTGGTAGATTCCTACGATACAGCAGTATTGGTGAGCGGTGATGGAGACTTGGCTTATGCAGTCAATGCGGTAAGTTATCATGGCGTAAGGGTAGAAGTAGTTAGTTTAAGAGGCATGACGAGCGATAGTTTAATTAATGTGAGCGATCGCTACATTGACTTAGAACACATCAGAGAAGACATCCAAAAGACATCGCGTTCTACTTACACTTATCGCCCTTTGACTAGCGTGGGATTGATGGAACAGCCTGAAGATGGCACTTTAGACACTATCAAATCATCGGACGACTAAAGGCAAATAGCCTAAAAAAAAGCCAAGATGGAAATATGAATTTTAATTATTATCCATCTTTTAAATGGCAACTTCTAGCTGCGCCCTTAATTAGCGTAGGTTTACTCTTTGGCTGCAATGGGCGATCGACCAAAGAAGCATCAATAAATACATCTCCAACTCCCGCAACGCAAAATGAACTAACGTTTAATGATGTCACCTTAGAACAAGCAGACGAAAAAGGACAGCCAGTTTGGAAAGTTCAGGGAAAACAAGCAAGTTATAGTCGAGAAAAAAAACTTGCTCAAGTTCAGAAACCATCGGGGAAACTGTTTATTGATGGCAAAGTAGTATACAAAATTAGCGCCCAGCAAGCCCAAATAGAGCAAAATGGCAAGCAGTTGTTTTTGACTGGTCAAATTGTAGCTACAGATACAGTTAATGGCGTAGTTCTGCACGGTAACGAATTAGAATGGCGACCAAAGGAAGATTTGCTCATTGTCCGCAAGCAAGTTAGGGGAAATTATCAGCAAATTCAAGCTGTAGCAGAAGAAGCAAGAGTAAATAGCCGTTCGGCGCGAGTAGATTTGCAAGGTAAAGTAGTCGCTATTGCTACTGATCCCGCCTTGCAAATGCGGACTACACATTTAATTTGGGAAGTGAAGAAAAAAACCTTAATAGGCGATCGCCCGATTGAAATTGACCGCTATAAAGGTAAAGTAAAGCGCGATCAAGCCACCGCAAACGGCGCAAATGTCAACCTAAAAACTAACGTAATAACACTCCAGCCCAAAGCGCAAATAATAGCGACAGAACCACCTGTACAAATAAATGGCAATTCTTTAACTTGGGATTTAAACGCCGAAGTTGTCACCGCCAATCAACCTATAAAAATAGTTTATCGCCAGCAGCAAGTAACGACAACGGCGGATCGAGGCAGAATGAATTTAGGCAATGAAGTTGTAAATTTAACGGGCAATGTATACGCTATAGGACAGCGCCAACAATCGCTCAATGCTCAAAAATTGACTTGGTATTTGCCCACGCAGTTAGTAGAAGCTGAGGGAAGCGTTGTTTATCGTCAAGTAGAACCTCCGGTTAGTTTTACTGGGCAAAAAGCTGTAGGCAAATTGCAAGAGCAAAATATTACGGTTAGTGGCGGTAGAGTAGTGACTAAATTTATTCCTTAACGGTTAGATTCCCTTAACCTTTGTACATAATTTCATTGCGCCTAGCTGCACCCAAGGGTTGATTGCGCTCTTGAAGGCGAGGAGTAAGCGCTGCTGGAAGCATGGGAGCAACTTGCAACTGTTTTAAGAGATTTTGTAATAATCGATCTTGCTCGTCGCGGAAGCGTTCTATAGCCGAACCACGATTGATAATTGCAAACCAAACTAAACCGCGATCGCGCGTTGGCATTACTCCTGCTAAAGCACTGACATCGTTTAAAGTCCCCGTTTTGATTACTGTACCTAGGGGAATTTGCCGAGTTAATAACGTCCCCCGGCGATCGCGTCCTGACACTGGAAATAAGTCTGCTACCGTAAGCTGGTAGGGTGACAACCGCTTTTGAATCGACATTAACATCGCGCACACCGCCCTAGGGGAGATGCGATTTTGTACTCCCAATCCTGAACCATTGACTAGCTGAATTTCTGTCAAAGGTACGTCAGCAGAAGTTGCTGCTTTTTGTTGAACTACAGGCGCTCCACCTAGCAAATAAGCCAACATTTCCGCCATTTCGTTATTGCTATAAACATTCATCTCTTTAAGAATTTGCGATAGTGGCAAAGAATGATGGCGTACTAGCAATATTTGCTTGGGATTAATTAGTTTAGCTAGTTTAACTGTCCCGGAAATTGCAATTTGAGGGCGAGGCGTTCCGGGAGGTAAAGTTAAATACTGATTTAAAACAGTATTTGACCAAGTATCAGCATTAAAAGCTTGTTTTAACAGTTCACCCGACGCTACAGGATTGAAGTTGTAGTTCATGGCAAAAGTGCCTGTAATTATCAAGTTTCCCTGTACTCGATTAATGCCCATAGATTGCAGAGTATTGCCAAGTGCGATCGCTTCTTCCCACACAAACAAAGGATCGCCATTACCTTGAACGATTAAATCTCCTTGTAATACCCCATTGGCGATCGGGCCTGTAGTGCTAATAGTAGTATCGAATTGATAATTTGCTCCCCAGGTGCTTAAAGCAGCTATTGAAGTAGCAATTTTAGTCAAAGAAGCCGCAGGTAAAGGTACTGTACCTTGATGATTTGCTAATAAAATGGGTCCAGATTGTAGCCATACACCCTGTTCTGACGCTGATCCCAACGATTGAAGACTTTGCACGTACTGCTGTACGGCATTAGCGGCAACAGGAGAGCGATCGGGCGCTAACACCAAACTAGGACTACTTTGCAGAGCCAAAACTTCTAAGGGATCGACTTTAGCCACCTTTACCCCAGCCCTGTCTAACCATAAAGAAATTAATCCCGATCCAAATAATTCCAGCATTAAAATATTCGCCTATGTATATTTTTTTAGTTACAGGGGAGCGTTGTGAGCAAGTCTTGCTAAATACTTTCTCACTGTCTCACCAAATCAGATTAAGATTGCTAGTTAGGTGGAAAGCATCTGGTAAAATTTTGAAGGTTTCTAGAAATTTAATCAATGGGAGCTACTCGCGCACGGATCGCAATTGATGCCATGGGTGGGGATCATGCCCCCGCCGAAATTATTACAGGGGCGCTGCGAGCAAGGGAAGAATTAGACGTAGAAATTCTGTTGGTGGGCGACCCCCAGCAAATTAAGTCTCACTTGCCTCAGCAAACCAATTTTGGGCAGTTAGAAATTGTTGCTTCTGAAGGAACAATCGAGATGCATGAGGAGCCTTTAAGCGGAATCAAACGCAAACCCAAGGCTTCAATCAACGTAGCAATGGATTTAGTCAAGCAGCAACGAGCCGACGCGGTAGTTTCCGCCGGACACTCTGGAGCAGCTATGGCAGCCGGATTGTTGCGCTTAGGACGATTGAAAGGTATTGACCGCCCAGCAATTGGCGCGGTGCTACCCACAATTGCCAGTAAGCCAGTAATAATTTTGGATGTAGGGGCAAATGTAGACTGTCGCCCGAAATTTTTAGAGCAGTTTGCACTCATGGGTTCGATTTACAGTCAGTATGTACTGGGTGTTGACGAGCCTAAAGTTGGGCTGTTAAATATTGGGGAAGAATCTTGTAAGGGTAATGAATTGGCAATTCGTACTTACGAATTGCTAGAAAAAAATCCGCGAGTTTCTTTTATTGGCAATGCTGAAGGGCGCGACGTACTATCGGGACGTTTTGATGTGATTGTCTGCGACGGATTTACAGGCAATGTGTTGCTAAAGTTTGCCGAGGCTGTAGGGGAAGTGCTGCTGCAAATTTTGCGCGAAGAATTACCCCAAGGATTGCGCGGACAAATCGGGACAGCAATTTTAGAACCCAATTTAAAACGGATCAAACAGCGCGTAGATCATGCCGAACATGGAGGCGGGCTATTGCTTGGAGTTGCAGGGGTTTGTATTATTAGTCACGGTAGTTCTCAAGCGCCGTCGGTTTTTAATGCCATTCGCCTAGCAAAAGAAGCGATCGATCATCAAGTTTTAGAGCATATTTCGTCCCAAAATGGTAGCAAAAAGCAATCGGCAGTTAGCAGTAGTGAAGCGACTAGCGATGAGTAAGGTATAAAACAAATTTATCCTCTTAGATCCAGTTCGTAGCTCATTATTGGAGAATAATTTTGCAAAATTTAGG
>JACCVJ010000577.1 GCA_013698215.1 Tatlockia sp.
ACGCCTTGTATGGTAGCAGTGTGATGAATTATCTGCACTCGGAACTAGACAAGTTTTTAAAAACTGTCCGCAAGAGCTTAACAGAATTTAATTTTAGCCGCTCATGGTTTAGTAACTTTAATCAAAAACCCCTCAAATTAGCAAGAAATAATGGTTTGGTCATAGTTAATGATACTTTGGATATCCAATCTAAAACCTACGCTAAAGAGGTTTTAGATAAACTAAGTTTTATCGACCAAGTAGTAGGAAAATACACGGATATTAAAGAATCTTCTTTAGATGCACCTCCTCAAATTACTCGGGTTGAACGAATCGCTACCGATAATATTCCGCAAAAATCACCTCCACCTAATTTAACTAAACGCCTAGAAAGTAAGGCAGAACAAACCAGTGTTTTACCCCGCTCGATCCTCAGCACTCTCAATCGCTTAAAGATTGAATTAGACCCTAAATCTGAGGAAGATGTTGTTCAAAAGTTTCGTTATTCTCAAAGGCGAACTTTTCTATCTATAAAATTAGTTTTATTGCTAGTAATAGTACCTTTTTTGACCTTTCAATTATCAAAACATTTAATTGTTAGCCCGATAGTTGAGCGAGTAAGAAGCACCTCCGAATCCGAGATATTTCTTAATTATGAAATGGAAGAAAAAGCTTTAGAGGAAATGCAAAAATATGAGGAAAAGCTAAAATTCGAGCAACTATTAACTGGTAAAGCCGAATTTTCGCCACCACTTTTAGAAGAAAAAATTAAAGCTAAAGTAAGTGAAATTGCTACAGTTTATCGGCATGAAAGCAACCATGCAATTGAAAATGTGTTTGCTGATTTGTGTGCTTTAGCAGCTTTTATCTGGCTACTTATTAGTAGCAAACGTGAGATTGCCATCCTCAAAGATTTTATCGATCAGGTAGTATATGGTTTAAGCGATAGTGCCAAAGCATTTATTATTATTTTATTTACAGATGTGTTTGTGGGCTTCCATTCTCCTCACGGTTGGGAAGTACTTTTATCTGGTGTATCTCGTCATTTAGGAATCCCAGAAAATCACAGTTTTATCTTCTTGTTTATTGCTACCTTTCCGGTAATATTAGATACTATATTTAAGTATTGGATCTTTCGCTATCTCAACAGAATTTCTCCTTCCTCCGTCGCTACTTATCGCAGTATGAACGAGTAAATATATACAGGGATTAAAGGCGGGTTTCTAAGTCTTGTTTGCGATCGAGTAATTGTAGTAGCTTTTCGTAACGGGCGATCGCTAAACTTACACTAGGCAACTGTTCAATAGGGCATGGATAAGACCACTGTTGACCTGTGGGACTTACACCATTGAGACGGTAGCAAGAGCGCGGAGCTTCACAAATTACCTGATCTTGTTTCAAGCTCCCAGCCGCTTTGACATACTCTAAAGGAGTCGCCACATCAACGGCTCCGTTGTCGTTACTTGGTGTCGATTCACAAGCATAGGATTCTAGCCAACCATCAACTATTGGCCCTTCCCTGTAAAGACTTTCAATTTGCTGGATAACTTGCTGTAAGTCCTGAGTTAAGGTAGGCGGCGTGGTTACTACTAAACTAGGCTCCTCGGCTGGGGCATTTTCTTCGCTAGTAGAATTGAATATAGGTAGAGCAGGCGCTTGACGATTTGGTTGTAGTGGTGGAATGGGTGCAGAAGCATCAGGTTGTGCAGCTTTGCTCGTCTCGGAAGTAATACCTAGAGTGCTATCTAGATTTGAGGTGGCAAAGGGGCGACTTTTAGAAACGTTAGGGTTTTGTTCTAACTGTTGCAAGGCTGCCAAAATTTTGTTTAAATCTGCTTTCATAATTCAAACTAACCATAACTTACAATTGGACAGCTATTCATGTTAATGTTTTGGCTGAATGTCTACTCGGCACAGGGTAATTTAGTTATTTTACCTTGCTATGGGTTGGTGCTAATTGTATCGAAGACCAACTAATTCAAAAATATTGGTAATTTGTACCTGCAACGACAATTCTATGGGCATTGTTTTAGTTACAGGGCCCGCTCGGTCGGGAAAAAGTGAATGGGCAGAAAATTTAGCACTTAAGTCTAACAATTGCGTCATTTATCTAGCCACCGCTTTAGTAAATATTGAAGATTTGGACTGGGTAGAGCGCCTAAGCAAACATCAAAAGCGTCGCCCAGAGCATTGGTTGACTTGGGAAGTACCCGAATTGCAATTAATCAGGGCGATCGCAACTTCTCCCGCCTCTAGTTGCCTATTGGTTGATTCTTTAGGTACTTGGGTAGCTGCTTTATTAGACAAAGACGCTACTCAATGGGAGCAAATTGTCCAAGAGTTGTTACTTACTTTGCGCGATCGTTGTACTCAAGAACTAATTTTTGTCGCTGAAGAAACAGGCTGGGGTGTAGTACCAGCCTATCCTAGTGGTAGAACCTTCCGCGATCGCCTGGGTAATTTAGTCCGACGCATTAGCGCGATTTCTGACAGCGTTTACTTAGTTACTGGGGGCTATGCGCTTAATCTCACTACTCTCGGTTCTCCCTTGATTAATAGTCAAGACTAAAAGGGCAAAGGTAGTATTTGTGATTAGGTATTTGGCTCAAAATCGCTACCCGCGTTAAAATTCTCTTGCCAAGACAAGAAGTTGCACTTAACTATGACAATTATTTGGGAAACTGCCAAAACTTACGAAGATATCTTGTATCACAAAACTGATGGGATTGCCAAAATTACCATCAACCGTCCCCACAAGCGCAATGCCTTCCGCCCAAAAACAGTATTTGAGCTATACGATGCTTTTGTTGATGCTAGAGAAGATACAAGTATTGGTGTAGTCTTATTTACTGGCAATGGCCCCCATACCGATGGCAAATACGCCTTTTGTTCGGGCGGCGATCAAAGCGTGCGCGGCGATGCTGGTTATATAGATGATGATGGCATTCCCCGCCTCAACGTTTTAGATTTGCAACGTCTAATTCGTTCTATGCCCAAAGTTATAATTGCCTTAGTAGCAGGCTATGCGATCGGTGGTGGTCACGTTTTACACCTAATCTGCGATCTTACTATTGCCGCCGATAACGCCATATTTGGGCAAACAGGCCCTAAAGTTGGTAGTTTTGATGGTGGTTTTGGTGCTAGTTATTTGGCACGAATTGTCGGGCAAAAAAAAGCGCGGGAAATTTGGTATCTTTGTCGCCAATACACTGCTACTCAAGCTTTAGAAATGGGTTTAGTTAATGCCATCGTACCTGTGGAACAATTAGAAATCGAAGGCATCCAATGGGCAACAGAAATACTAGAAAAAAGCCCGATCGCAATTCGTTGTCTAAAATCTGCTTTTAATGCCGATTGTGATGGTCAAGCAGGGTTACAAGAACTCGCAGGCAATGCTACTATGCTCTACTACATGACTCAAGAAGGTGCGGAGGGCAAACAAGCATTTTTAGAAAAACGTCCCCCCAACTTTCGCTCTTTCCCTTGGTTGCCTTAAATCCTTACCTCGGTAAAAGGTTTTGCAACTTTTGCTGCAAATAAGCCCAAAGCGGAAAATCTAAAAACTCAATTACTACCTGGGCAATAATGCCTAAATGCAATACAAAAGTTAACCCCGTCCAAAACACCGGAAACCAAGACAACGGGCTGCTAGGTACGGGCGGTCTAGCGTATACTGTTATACCAATTAAAGTAGTGGGCAAAACAACAAAGGCGATCGCGCCCAAAGCGTAACCCCAACCTATTTCTACATCTTTTAACCGCCTTTCACTCCACGATTTGCCATTCCAGCGCCACATTAAAGGCGGCTGTCTATCAGCCATTTGCAACTGCTGGTTTTCATAGTCCGCCGTAAAAATATGACGGCAAAATTGACACGCCATAACTTCCATCAAAGGCATAATCGAAATTTCACCTACAGCGCAAATTGGGCAAGGATAAACTTCTTGATTGCTAAGGTATCTAGCGTTGTTTAAATCTTGCATAGATAAATAATTTGTGTAAGGTCAATTATTGCGATGGTTATTATCGTAATGAATCCTCGCCCCCGCCCATTGGAGTTTTTCGCGCAAGGTTTGATAGTAAGAATAATTTTCTTCTAAAATAATAAATTTAGCTTGACAGTCAGCCATGCGTACATCTACCCTCTGTCCGGGCCAAATAGATGTTCCCAAAATACTATCTGTCCATAACTTAGTATTAAGCTCGTAATCGGCTAAAGGCCAAACGCTAACGACAGAACCCGCAGGCAAAATCAAAGGACGACTAGAAAGGCTCATCGGACAAATAGGCGTAACGATCAGGGCTTTCATGCCATCATGCACTATCGGCCCGTTAGCAGAGACGGTATAGCCTGTAGAACCCGTAGGCGTAGCGATAATTAACCCATCACCTTGATACTGATCGACTACCTCTCCATCAATATCCATTTCCAAAATTGATGTAATTGTGCGGTCAGCCGAGGCGGGTTTGATGCACATCTCATTGAGGGCGAGGAATTTATCGCTCATCAATTCGGTATTAGGGCGATCGCCTTCGTAAATTGCCGCCTGCAACATCATTCGCCTTTGAATCGCATAGCGATCGGCGAGTATTCGCTGCCAAACTTGTTCAGACTGCTTAAATTCCTCAAAGGCTTCCGTCAAAAAGCCTAAGTGTCCCCCGACATTTACTGCCAAAATGGGGATATTGTGAGGAGCTAAATGTCTTGCTGCCGTTAGTAC
>JACCVJ010000624.1 GCA_013698215.1 Tatlockia sp.
TGGATTCACGCCCACTACCCCTATGTAAAAGGCTTTTTTTAGGAAAGTCCGGTCACGGTCAAGTAGGCAACGAAACAACCGGAGTGCAGACCACAAATGTAGCCAAAGCCAGTAGCCCAAACTGGTCAGGAGCTAAGGGGAGTTCTTCTATGAGGAACGTAAGTGAATTGTCGCTTAAACTGCGTGATTCCGTAAAGAGCCAAATAAGGCTGATAGGCTCTAACCAAAAGGTAAATAGGTAGACTTCTAGCTCTTTTATCTGGAAGCCGTGTGAATAATACTCCTATCGCAGAATAGACAACCTCTAAAGAAAGAACCAAAGCTAATCGACACAACAGGGTAAACCCTACAGAGTCTAGGAGTGGTCGAATACTTCCAGTAAGTCCGAGGTAACGAAGACTGAACTCTCTGGAGGGTAGAGGATGGAGTAAAAAGCGAAAGCTAACCTGTAATGGGTTAGATAGGGGTTCAAAATTTGCCTCCGAGCGAAAAGCAAAGCTAACTTACTCTAGGTCTTATACGAAAGACCAATTGTTAAAGAAACCAAATCCGAGGATAAGTTAGATGCAGACAGTAATGTCTACAAACGGACTGAAGAAACAGCTAGAAGACTGGAGTCAGATTAAATGGCGTGAGGTCAACAAGCTTGTTAGGAATCTACGGCAAAGAATCTTTCGTGCGAGAAAACTTGGTGATTTTCGTAAGTTAAGAAACTTACAGAAATTGATGCAAAAGAGCTACGCAAACTTACTATTGTCGGTTCGACATATCACCCAAATCAATACAGGTCAAGCAACGGCAGGCATTGATAAAGAAATTATCAATACCCCAGAGCAAAGGGTAATCCTGGTAAAAAAATGGGAAGGGGGAAACCTCAAACCAACCAAAAGGGTAGAAATACCTAAACAAAACGGGAAAAAACGACTGCTTGGCATCCCAACCGTGCGGGACAGAATCGAACAGGCAATAATAAAGAACTCACTAGAACCTGAATGGGAAGCGCTTTTTGAACCCAATTCATATGGGTTTCGACCAGGAAGAAGTTGTCAAGATGCAATTGAACAAATTTTCAATCAGCTTTCAAGATGGCATAAGTGGGTTCTAGAAGCTGACATTAAAGGATTCTTTGACAACATAGCCCATGAATCCATTCTGAGCATGATGGGAAACTTCCCAAAAAGGGAACTCATCAAAGGATGGCTAAAAGCAGGTTTTGTGTTCAAGGGGAAATTCAACCCCACAGAACAAGGCACACCACAAGGCGGAGTAATATCACCTCTCCTAGCCAATATCGGTTTGCATGGCTTAGAAACATATATTAAAGCCACCAAATCAAAACTTGGCGTGGTTCGCTATGCCGATGATTTTATCGTCACAGCTAGGGACAAAGAAAGTCTTGAAACCGCTCAAAACTTGATCCAAGCGTGGATGTCTGAACGAAGTCTTGAACTCAGTTCTGAGAAGACGAATATAACGTCAATAGAAGATGGCTTTGATTTTCTGGGGTTCAATTCCCGAAACTACAATGGAAAACTTCTAATAAAACCATCCAAGAAGAAGGTTCTTGCTTTCTGTAAACGGATTGGATCAGAAGTTAAAAACCTTAATGGTGTAGAGCAGGAAGTCCTAATCAAGAAGCTGAATCCTATTCTCAGGGGTTTTGCTAACTATTACAAAGGTGTAGTTAGTAAAGAAACTTTCAGCTATATCTCACATAGGATATGGCAATACCTTTGGCGTTGGGCAAAGCGTAGACATCCCAAAAAGAATACAAAGTGGGTACGAAAACGATACTTCAAGACCATAAAAGGCAATAGATGGACTTTCGCTACTTCCATTAGCGACCGCCGAGGGAAAGAAAAGGATTTAATTCTCTATCCCATAGCATACACACCCATTGAAAGGCACATAAAGGTCAAAGGAGAATCGAGTCCTGATGACTCAACTCTAAGAGAATATTGGGAAAAACGACAGAAAAAACAGGGCAAAAGCTATTGGGAGAAAAACTCTCCGAATTACCGCGTAGCAGAATCCCAAAACTGGCAATGCCTTGTCTGTAACGAACCACTACTCAATGGGGAAAAAATCGAAACCCACCACATAATACCTGTGGCTCAAGGTGGCTTAGACGACCTAAGTAACCTCCAGCATCTACACAATGCGTGTCATAAGCAGGTACACAAAATCCAAGTTAAAACACGCTTGAAGTAAGGCTTGAGCCGTGTGAGTGCGAAAGTCTCATGCACGGTTCTTAGGGGAGGGGAGAGCGGTGACGCTCGAACCTTACCCGACA